>JAAXZP010000027.1 GCA_012719815.1 Christensenellaceae bacterium | reverse complement strand
TTGCGTTCCTGCACCTCTGTGATATAATTTTGGCAGTCCACAGTGATTGCCCTCCTTGCGGCAGATGGTTGTGTGGGAACTCCATTCTACCATGAGGAAATACCACTGTGGATTTTTCTTCTTCAACTGCCCAACTTCATTTTACAATTAACCGAATATTGGTTTGTAATCAAATGAATCAATATTCTCTTTCTTCTTAACCAATTTTTACTGCTCGATATGTAGATATTACTGAGTTAAATCCTTCATCGAGTACATCATAAAGATAAAAATGTTCGCCCTGAACCGGAATTCGAAGGGACTACAGCAATGTTCATAGCCATTAATATTAGCAACTGAAGTGGTTCCTGCTTTCTTTCGTATTACATGTCTCCTTTACAAAATGTTGGGCAAAGATTACAATAAACCCGTTGCTATAATAATGACCAGAATCGGAAGTAATTTTAAACCAGATAAATTGTCCTACAGGATAATATTTAAGAGTATTAGCTGCATGGTGCGAAAGTGCATTCTATGATGCAGACCCAAATGAAATTGGCATTACAATGCATTAAAGAGACTTGATATGACACCGGAGAAATGTCTTGAGTCTGGTATAGGGGAGTCTCTGTGTTCACTGCAGTTATCAAGAGTTTTCAGGCTGCATAGCCAATTAATAAATAATAACAGGGGGCAACAATGAGAAAGATTAACTGGGGTGTACTGGGAACAGCAGGAATTGCATACGGACAGACAATTCCGGGAATGAAGATTGCAGACAATTGCAACCTCTATGCAATTGCAGGGAGGAATATTGAGAAGGCTAATGATTTTAAGAATACATTTGGCTTCGAGAAGGCATATGGTTCTTATGAAGAACTCCTTGCAGATGAAAATGTTGAGGCAGTTTATATTCCGCTTCCGAATCACCTTCACGTTGAATGGATTAAAAAGGCTGCTGAGGCAGGCAAGCACATTCTTTGTGAAAAACCGATGGCACTGAACAAGAAATAATTAATGGAAGCTTTTGAAACTGCAAAGAAGAATAATGTAATTCTCATGGAAGCGTACGCATATCTTCACAATGATGCTATCTGTGCAATGGTTGAAAAGATTCAAGGTGGAGCAATTGGCAAAGTAAGACTTATTGAAGCCTGCTTCTTTACGGGAGCTCCCAAGGATGGAGATATCAGATGGATTAAAGAATGGGGCGGCGGTTCAGTTTACGACCTAGGCTGTTACAGTATAAGTCTTGCTCAGAGAATACTGGGTGAAGTGCCTGAATCGATTGATGCGATTTCACATTTTGCTGAATCAGGAGTGGATGATTTCTGCCATATGTATTTCCAATATCCAAGCGGTGCAATGGCAACTCTTGGATGTGGTTTCGTTGCCAGAGGCAGATCGGACAGAATGGTTATTCACGGTGATAAGGCGAGTCTTTGGGCAGATATTAAATTTAACCAGGAAGGCCTTTGTGTATTTGATATTCTTTCGGATGAAGGAAGTGAGCATTTCGAATACAATGTGAAGAATAACTACGCACTTGAGGTGGAACAGCTTGGAAGATGTATTGCTGATGGAGAAAAACCTCATGTTTCAGAAGATTTTTCGTTGACAGTCTGCGAGATTATTGACAGAGTACTTGAAAAAATTAACTACTGATATAGTTTGAGCCAACTGTTTTCTGGGGATAAGCCGGATTGAACGGATTATCGGATGTAATGGACCTGCTGCCCGGCGACTTCGTATGTTCGGGCAGTGGGGCCCCGGAAAGCGTTATTGAACCTGCGGACAAATTAATGGTGCATAATCGGCTGCCTGCTCCGGATAATAACAGCATGACGACAAGCACCGCTGCGCGCAACAATACTGCCGTATTCCACGAATTTGAAACCCATCTTTTGGGGGATGAAAAACCGTCCGTATATTTCGACGGCCTGTTAAGCGCGGGCGCGTTTCCTGCTTGGCCGCCTTTCGACATGCTGAGCGACCTTAAGGGCGTAGAGCAGTCGCCCCAGCACCACCCGGAAGGCGACGTCTGGCAGCACACCATGCTGGTGACGGACAACGCCGCGCAGGTTAAAGTAAAGAGCAAGGACCCGAGAGCGCTGATGTGGGCGGCGCTGCTGCACGACGTGGGCAAAAAGCCGACGACGCGTATCAGAAAAGGGCGCATCCCCGCTTATGATCACGACAAGGTGGGCCGTGAAATGGCGGAGCGGTTCCTGCGCGAGTGCGGTCAGGACGAAGCGTTTGTGCGCAGAGTGGGCGCGCTGGTGCGCTGGCACATGCAGGCGCTCTACGCAGCGAAACAGCTGCCGTTTTTCACCCCGCGGGCGATGCGGGCGGAAGCGGATATCGACGAGGTGGCGCTGCTGTGCCTGTGCGACCGGCTGGGCCGCGGGCAGGTAAGCGCGCAGCAGCTTATGCAGGAGCGCCGCGAGATAGAGAACTTTATCCTAAAGAGCCGCCGGGTGCAGTGATAGCATTTCCACAGTCTGGATAATCACTGCTGCTCAATTAATTTCTTTTATTTTTCCAGTGTTTATGACTTATCCCAAATCAAATCAGAACATCCCGGCAGGCGTCGGGGTATAAGGCGTACCGTGTCTGAACTTGTAGATGCTGTATAAGTGTGTCTTACCAAGTCGAATATTGTTGAAACATTATGAAACGCATGCTAAAATAAGGCAAAGCGACACTCATTTCATTCAGGGAGGGACAATTATGGGCCGCTATCCCTTCAATCCTGTGGAGAAGGTCAGAGATCTGAAAGAGCTGACGGATTACAGCACGCGAACGTATGCGGATAAAGACGCCTATCTCATAATGACGGGCCGGGATTCGTACAAAGGTGTGACGTACCGCCAATTTGGCGAGGAGCTCAGCGCGCTGGCCAACTCGCTAATGGCGCGCGGCTGGGCCGGGGAGCGCATGGCGCTGGTAGGCGAGAATTCCTACGAATGGGTGCTCGCTTATTTTTCGATTGTCAATACCAACTCTACCGCGGTTCCGCTGGACAAGGAACTGACCGCGGAAGAACTGAAGGCTTTTGTGCTGCGAGCCAAGGTGACGGTGCTGTTTATTTCCCCTTCGTACGCGGAGGAAGCGCAGGTCATTCTGGATGCGGCGCCCGAGCTGCGCTTGGTCTCGCTGGGGGACGCGTTTGGCACCGCAATTCCGCTGAGAGAGCTGGTAGACGAGGGCTTTGCGCTGCTGGCGCGCGGCGAAGACCGCTATACGAACCTTGAAATCGACCGGGAACGCCCCTGCGCCATCATGTTCACTTCCGGCACGACGGGCGCTTCCAAGGGCGTTTTGCTGTGCCACCGCAACTTTGCAGCCAATACCGTGGCAGCCTGCCAGATGGTGCTGTTTAAGAAAGAGGACCTGATGCTCTCGCTGCTGCCCATCAACCACGCCTACGAGTGCGTGTGCGGCATATTCGGGCCGATGCTTTACGGCTCTACTGTTGCCTTCTGCCCGGGCGTCAAGCACCTGCCCGACTGTCTGAAGATGTTCAGGCCCACAGTGATGGTGCTGGTGCCGCTGTATGTTGAGACGTTCCACAAGCGCATATGGGAAAAGGCCAAAAAAGAGGGCAAGGAAGGCAAGCTGAAGATGGCTATCCGCCTGTGCAACCTGGCCGCGATATTTGGCATCAACCTCCGGGACAAGCTGTTGCGCCAGGTCCGCGAAGCCTTTGGCGGGCGGCTCAGGCTGGTAGTGAGCGGCGGGGCGTATATGCACCATAAGATGATTAAAGCGTACCGCGATTACGGCGTTGTGATACTGCACGGCTACGGCGCGACCGAATGTTCGCCCATCATCACGGCCAAATTTATCGGATGGCGCCGGGACAAATCGGTGGGCGTACCGCTGCCCTGCTGCGAGGTGAAAATTGACAGTGACGGCCAGATACTCGTCCGCGGCGAAAGCGTGTTCCTGGGCTATCTGGACGATGAAAAGGGTACCGCTGAGGCGTTTGACGGAGAGTGGTATAAAACCGGCGACCTCGGCTATATGGACAGGGCCGGTTTCGTCTATGTCACCGGGCGCAGCAAGGATATGATCGTATTGAAGAACGGCAAGAACATCATGCCGGAGGAGATTGAAAACCTGCTCCAGCAGAGCCCTCTCATTGCCGAGGTGATGGTGAAGGAAGCGCCGGGCGACGAAAACGGGTCCGACAGGCTGATGGCCATTGTCTATCCCGACCCCGCCAAGAAAGAGGCGCTGGGCAGCGGGCTGCACAGCGCGCTGCAGCAGGAGATTGATGCGGTGAATAAACAATTGGCCAGCTTTAAGCAGATCCGCCTGTTTGCGCTGCGCGATACGGAGTTCCCCAAGACAACAACCAGAAATATTAAGCGTTATCAGGTCATGTTCGGAAAGGGCGCTAATAATGTTTGAAAAAG
Source organism: Christensenellaceae bacterium (assembly GCA_012719815.1). Classification (GTDB taxonomy): domain Bacteria; phylum Bacillota; class Clostridia; order Christensenellales; family SZUA-584; genus SZUA-584. The sequence continues at coordinate 12,824 of JAAXZP010000027.1, read as the reverse complement.
TTAAGCAAATCATCGAAGAAAATGTGGACTGCGGAAACATTAAAATCGTTCCGGAGACGGATCTGATCAGCGATCTTCAGATTAATTCGCTCGACCTGGTCGAGCTGGTCTGTGCGTTTGAAGTGGCGTTTAATATCGTTGTGCCGGAGAAGGATATCCGCAAGCTCTCCAAGGTCAGCGATATCGTCGCTTATCTAGAAAAGCGGGTCGCATGAAGGCGTTTTTCGCCCCGGCGGCGCCGTATGCGCTGGCCAGGGTGTGGATGGATGGCTTATGGGAGGATAAAGCGCGGCGCATAGAGCGTATGCGTCGGGATACGGACAAGGCTCTGGCCCTGACTGCCCACCGCCTTCTGTGCTATGCGGTGAAAACCGTTTACGATATCGTGCCCGGGCCGCAGGATTTCGGGCTGATGGTGCGCGGCAAGCCATATCTTGTGACGGCGCCGGATATCCATTTCAGCATCAGCCATTCGGGGGGCATGGCCATGTGCGCGCTGCACGGTGAGCCTGTGGGCGCGGATATCGAGAAGGCGCGCCTGGTGGGGAAAGGCGTACCGGAGCGCGTGATGTCGGAAGCGGAGTACCGGCTGTACAGGGACGCCGAAGACCGACAGACGCTGTTCTTTCAGATATGGACGCTCAAGGAAGCGTTTATCAAATACTCAGGCGAGGGGCTGGGCATCCCGCTCAGATCGTTTACCGTGTGCCCGTCGGGCAGCGGCATTATCACCGACACCGGCTGCGCGTTCTGGCTGATGCAGCCGGCTGACGGGTACCAGGCGGCGGTATGCGCGAAGGGCGGCGCGGAGCCGGAGATCGTCATGGTGAGCGAAGAGCAGCTTGCCCGCCCGCTGGGCAAGTGAGAAAAGGCCATAGGTTTTAAGCTGATATTTCACGGGCAGGCGCCGGGTGGCCGAAAGCCGGCAACCGGGCCAAATTTAGATGATCTGCATCATGTAATGACAACAAAGAAACGGCGGTAGACAATATGATTCAGCAGAACACACAATATGCCCTGTCTCACCCGCAGCAGCGTATCTGGTACGCGGAGATGCTGCATCCCGGGACCGGCATGTGGAACAACGCCGGTACGCTGAAAATCAAAGGCCGGCTGGACTTCGCGCTGCTGGAACAGGCGGTTAACGTGATGCTGCGCGATTACGAGACGCTGCGCATCCGTATCGGCCAGAAAGACGGCGTGCCGTACCAGTACGTTGCGGAATACGTGCCCCAGACCATCGACGTGATCGACTTTACCGACCGCGGCGTGGAAAAGCTTTTTGAATGGGACAGCGTTCAGACGCAGACCCCCATGCCGCTGCTGGACAGCAACCTTTTCTATTTTGCCTTCCTGCGGCTCGGTGAAGAGGAAGGCGGTATCTACGCCAAGTTCCACCATATCATTTCCGACGCGCTGTCCATTATAGAGTTCTGCAACCACCTGATGGGCATCTATCAGGACCTGCTCGCCGGGCGGGAGCCGAGGCACCCTGCCGTGCGCTCTTATATCGAATATCTTGAGGAAGAGAAGGCCTATCTGGAATCCAGCCGGTTCCAGTACGACAAGGAATACTGGAACAAGCTGTTTGAAGAGCTTCCCGAACCCACTGTTATCAAACAGAAAAAGACAAGCGCCCACAGCCTGAAAGCCAAACGCCGCACGTATGTGATAAGGCCGCGCCTGTCCAAGCAGATTCGCGATTACTGCGAGAAGACGGGCGTTACCATTTATTCGCTGTTCCTGGCGGCGCTGGCGGTGTATATCAACCGCATCACCACCAAAAAGGACCTGGTGATCGGCGCGCCGGTGGCCAACCGCACCTCGCACCACGCCAAGACCATGTTCGGCATGTTTGTCAGCACCGTGCCCATGCGCGTGCGCGTGGAGGACAGTATGCTGTTCAGCGAGTTTGTCCAGGAGGTGTCCAACAGCTGGTTTTCCGCGCTGAAGCACCAGAAATATCCCTACAACCTGCTGGTGCAGGACTTAAGGCAGAAACACAAGGGACTGGATTCGCTGTATGACGTGACGCTTTCTTACCAGATCGGCACGTTTGAGAAGAACGCCGATGATTTTACATATGAAGGGCGCTGGCATTTCCCCGGCTACCAGGAGCCGTCGCTGGCCATTCATGTGAACGACCGGGAGGCCGAAGGGCGTTTTGTGGTGGACTACGATTACCATACGTCGCTGTTCTCCGTCCGGGAGGGCGAGTTTATCCACGTACACTTCATGAACATCATTCGCGACGCGCTTTTGCGCCCGGACACGCCGCTGTATATGCTGGACTTGATGTCGGACGACGAGTACGAGCGCGTGGTGTACCAGTTTAACGCCACCGAAACCATGTTCCCCAAAGGGGAAACGCTGGCGGACCTGTGGAGAAAATTCTATGCGCAGACGGATCCGGAGGCGACGGCGGTCATCTGCGGCGGCAAATCCATGACTTACCGCGAGCTGGACGAGCGCTCGTCCGCGCTGGCGCAGTATCTGTGCAGCAAAGGCATAGGGCCTGAGGATGTCGTGGGCCTGCTGTTGAGGCGGACGCTGGACTATCCCGTCTGCGTGCTGGCGGTGAGCAAATCCGGCGGCGCGTTTCTGCCCATCGATTCGGAGATTCCTCCAGAACGGGTGGCATACATACTGAAAGACAGCAGCGCCAAGGTGCTGCTGGTGTCGTCCGAACTGTTACCCCATCATACTGTGGACGAAAGCATCACCGTCATGCCAACCGACATTGAGCTTGAGCCCGCTACTTGCCCCGAGACGAATTGCAGGCCGGAAAACCTGGCTTATATCATATACACGTCCGGATCCACCGGCCAGCCCAAGGGCGTGCAGATTGAAAACCGGTCCATCGTGCACTTCGTGTATTCGATGCTGCGCATCTGGGATTGCCGGCCCGGCGCGCGTATGCTGGGCTCATCGTCCATTTCGTTTGACGTCAGCCTGATGGAGCTGTTGCCCACGCTGATAAGCGGCAATACGCTGGTGCTCGCCCAGGAACACGAGCTGGCGATACCGCGCAACCTGGTGAGGCTGATCAAATCGACCGGGGTCAACATGATGACGGTGACGCCCGGGCGCATGGAACAAATACTTGCCGACAAGCAGGGCGCGTCCTGCCTGCGAGATTTCCGCGAGGTGGGCATGGGCGGCGACGTCGTGAACGAACAGCTGCTGTCCCAGGTGCAGCAGGTGACGGATGCCCGCATCAGCGACTATTACGGACCCACCGAGGCTACCATTATCTGCACCATCAGCGATCTGACCAACGCGAAGAGCCCCAACATCGGCAGGCCGATGCACAACGTAAAGGCTTATATTCTGGACAAATACATGAACCCCGTGCCCATCGGCGTGCCGGGCGAGCTGTATATCGGCGGGCCGGGGCTGGCGCGCGGCTATCTCGGCAAACCGGAGATGACCGCAGAGCGTTTCGTGCCTGACCCGTTCCGGCCGGGCGAGAGAGTCTACCGTACGGGCGACCTGGTGCGCTGGTATCCGCTGGGCGAGATCGAGTTTTTAGGGCGCATTGACCAGCAGGTCAAGATACGCGGCTACCGCATCGAGCTGGCGGAGATTGAAAGCCGCCTGCTGCAGGTGCCGGGCGTGACGGCCTGCGCCGTTGCTGCCCGCGAGGATGCGGAGGGGCGCAAGTACCTGTGCGCGTACCTTGTGGGGAACCCGCCGCCGCGGGCCGAGCTGAAGGCGCATCTTTTGCGCGACCTGCCCGCCTACATGGTGCCGTCCTGGTTCATGACGGTGGACAGTCTGCCCTATAACACCAGCGGCAAGGTGGACCGCAAGCGTCTGCCCGACCCGCTGGAGGCGCGGGAGACGCTGATCGACGATTTTGAACCGCCGGAAACGCCTACGGAGATAGCGCTGGCGGAGATCTGGAGCAATATACTGAATGTCAAGACCATCGGTCGCAACGACAACTTCTTCGACATCGGCGGCGATTCGCTCAGCATCGTGCGCGTGCTCGCGCAGGTGCAACTGCGTTTTTCAGTGGAGATCAATCTGGAAGATGTGAACCGTTCGCCGCTGCTGAAGGATTTTGCGGCGATGATCGATGCGGCGGAAGCGCAGGACTACCGGCCGATAAAACCCGTCCCCATAAAGGAGTATTATCCGGTATCGTCGGCGCAGCAGCGCATGTGGGTGCTTTCTCAGGGAGAAGACGCCATCACGTACAATATGCCGGCAGCCTTCATTCTGCCTGATGAGACGGATGAAAAGCGGCTGGGCGCGGCGTTTGAAGCTTTGATTGAACGGCATGATGCGCTGCGCACGCGGTTTGTGATGCACAACGGCGAGCTGTGCCAGCGTGTGGAGAAATGGGTGCCGTTTAAGCTGGAGAGGATCTCCTGCGAGCCCCGCCGCTTGAAAACTGTGCTCAAATCTCTGATTAAGCCGTTTGATATGGGGCAGGCCCCGCTGATGCGGGCGGCGCTGATCGACACCGGCGTAAAGCGGCTGCTGTACATCGACATGCACCACAGCGTCTGCGACGCGCGCTCGGTGCAGGTGCTGATGGAAGAGCTGTCGGCGCTGTACGAGGGCAAAACGCTGCCGCCCGTGACGCTTCAGTATAAAGATTACGCTGTCTGGCAGCGCGAATCGGTGGACGAGGGCATGCTGGAGCGCCAGCGCGACTTCTGGAAGACGGAGCTTTCCGGTGAACTGCCGGTGCTGAATCTGCATACCGACAAGCCGCGGCCGCCCCAGCAGCGCTTTGAAGGCGCGCGCTACGCATTTGATCTGCCGCCCAAGACCACGGAGGCGCTCAGAACATTTGCGGCGCAGCATGGCGGCACGCTGTTCATGGCGGTGCTGGCGGTGTTCAACGTGCTGCTGTCGCGCTACACCGGGCAGGAGGATATCATCGTGGGCACGCCCGTAGCGGGCCGGACCCGTCCGGAGTTGCAGGACATGGTGGGCGTGTTTATCAACACGGTGCCGCTGCGCAATTATCCGCGCGGGGACCGCAGCTTCTCCGAATTCTTCAGGGATTTGTCGCGAAACGCGTTTGCGGCATTGGCCAACGCTGATTACCCGCTCGAGCATATCGTGGCAGACCTCAGGCTGCCGCGCGACCTGTCGCGCAACCCGGTGTTCGACGTCATGCTGAACCAGCTGAGGGGAGAGACAGCCTTGCCGATACCCGGCGCGGAGCCGTATCCGTTTGACCCCGGCGTCTCCAAGCTGGACCTCACGCTGGAAGTGCTGGAGCGGAACGGCCTGTTCTGCCAGTTTGAATACAATACGCGGCTGTTTAAAAAGGCCCGGATTGTGCGCATGGCCGAGCATTTCTGCCGACTGGCCGAGATGCTGCCGGCTGAGCCGGACAAGCCCATCAAGGACGTGACAATGCTCACGCAGCGGGAGCTGTGGCAGGTCACTCAGGGCTTTAACCAGACGGACCTCCCGCTGGAAAGGGAGCGTACTGTCCAGTCCGTTTTCGAGGAAATCGCCGAACGGTTTGCGGACAAGACGGCGGTGATCTGCGAAGGCGTGCCGCTGAGCTACAGGGAGCTCAACGAGCGGGCCAACCGCTTCGCCCGCCTGCTGCGCGAAGAAGGCGTGGGCCGCAACACGGTGGTGGCGCTGTGCATGCGGCGCAGTGCCGACCTGATGGCCGCGCTTTTCGGCGTGTTGAAAGCCGGCGGCGCTTACCTGCCGCTGGACGTGTCGTATCCGGTGGAACGGCTGGCTTTTATGCTGTCGGACAGCGGCACGAAGATACTGCTGGCGGACGGCTCGGTTAATGTGCCGTTTGAGGGGAAGGTGCTGCATGTAGGGGACGTGCCGGACAGTGGTCCGTGCGGTAACCTGCCCGCCATTGACCGGCCTGAAGACGCGGCCTATGTCATCTACACGTCGGGTTCCACCGGCCAGCCCAAGGGTACGGCGCTGCCCCGGCGCGGGCTGCTGAACCTTTATGAGGACACCCGGCGCACCATCGGTTTTGACCCGGAGCAGACCAGCATTTCCGTTACCACCGTCGCGTTCGACATATTCATCGGCGACGCGGTGCTGCCGCTGATGAACGGCAGCACGCTGGTGCTCTGCACCGAGGAAGAGCTGCGGCAGGCGCATCTCATCGCCCCGCTGATCGACACGTACGGCGTGCAGTACATACAGACCACGCCCACCCGGATGCGCGTCATGATGGAAAGCGCGGCGTTCCGCGCGGCGGCCGGGCGCCATATCAGAAAGATTGTGCTGGGCGGCGAGATGGTACCGGTATCGCTGCTCAAGCTCCTGCGAAAGCACATTCCAGGTGTGCGTATCATCAACGGCTACGGGCCTTCCGAAGCCACGGTGTACGCGTCGTTCAAGGATTTGACCTATGCCTCATTCGTCACCATCGGGCGGCCGATTGCCAACACGCGCATGTACATACTGGACGCGTACCGCCGTCCGGTGCCCGTCGGTGTGCTGGGTGAGCTGTATATCAGCGGCGCGGGGGTGGCCTCGGGCTATTTGGGCAGAGAAACGCTGACTCGTGCCCGTTTTGTGCCCGATCCGTTCTGGCCCGGCCATATCATGTACCAGACGGGCGACGTGTGCGCATTCCGGGAGGACGGCGAGATCGAGATGAGCGGGCGTGCGGACCACCAGGTCAAAATACGCGGCCTGAGAATCGAGCTGGGCGAGATTGAGGCGGCTCTCCGCCAGGTGAAGGGCGTCCGCGAGGCCGTGGTCAAGGACTGGGGAGAGGGCGCGGAAAAATATCTTTGCGCGTATTACGTGGCCGAATCGGACGTAACTGCCGCGGCGCTGCGCGAGCATCTGTCCGCGAAGCTGCCTGTGTATATGGTGCCGTCGTTTTTCGTCGCAATGCCGGCGCTGCCCACCACGCTGAACGGCAAGGTGGACCGCAAGGCGCTGCCCGAGCCGGATCGGACGAGACCCGGCGCGCGCGTTGAAAAGGGGACGATGAGCGCTGTGGAAAAGAAGATGGCGCGCGTGTGGTCCCGTGTGCTGGGAGTGACCAATATCGGGCCGGAGTGCAACTTCTTTGAACTGGGCGGCGATTCGCTGGGCGTCATCAAGGTGCAGGCGGCGATACTGCAGTACGGATGGTCCATCAGCACGCGCACGTTCTATGAGAAACAGACGCTGCGCGGCGTATGCGCAAGCCTCAATACGGGCGGCGCTGCGTCCGCGCCGGCTGCCGAAAACGCGGCAAAGAGGACGGCGGCGGTGCCCGACTACCCGCATCTGAAGCCGCCGAAGATGAAAAACATACTGCTGACGGGCGCGACCGGCTATCTGGGCGCGCTGCTGGCGGCGGAGCTGCTCAAGCTGCCGGATGTGCGTTTGCACTGCCTGGTGCGTGCGCAGAACGATGCGGCGGCTATGAGGCGTTTTTATGACGTGCGGGCGTACTATTTCGGGCTGGCTGCGGCACCGGACAGCCGGATATCGGTGCTGTGCGGGGATATCGCGCAGGAGGGCTTCGGGCTTGGGCCCAGGGCGCGGCGCGCGCTGGAAGGCGTGGACACCGTCATCCACTGCGCGGCGTTGACCGACCATGTGGGCCACGCCGATATGTTTGACCGCGTCAACGTGGACGGCACGAAACATGCCATTGCGCTGGCAAAGGAACTGGACGCCGCACTGCTGCACATATCGACGACCAGCGTTGCAGGCACGGCGCTGGCCGACGGTTCGGGGGAACATTCGGTGTTCGACGAGATGAGCTACGATATCGGTCAGAACTACGCCGACAACGACTATGTGCGCAGCAAGTTCCTCGCCGAAGGCCATGTGCTGGACGCGATGGCGGGCGGGCTCAATGCGCGCATTTTCCGCGTGGGCAACCTGACGGCGACCACGGACGGGCGGTTCCAGATGCGTCCGGAGAGGAACGCTTTCTCCAACCGGTTAAGGACGCTGTGCACGCTTCAGAGCATACCGCTGCGCATGCTGGCCATGCGGGTGGAAATGACGCCTGCGGACGCGTGCGCGCGCGCAATTATTGCGCTATCGCTAATCTCTGACGATATTTTACCGATATACAATGTGTACAATACCAACCTGCTGACAGGCGGTGAACTGATAAGCCTGATGGAAGCTTGCGGCCGCCGCATCCGGGTGGTGTCCGACCGGGAGTTCGCGGCGGAACTGAGCGAGCTTTCGCGCCGGGGCCGTCTGGATGTACTGACCGGGCTGATGGAGGAACTGAACCCGGGATACAGGCCGCCCACCATTACCGTATCGGCGGAGCTGACCGACCGCAGGTTGAAGAAAGCCGGGTTTGAGTGGCCCGTGATCGATGGGGCGTATATTAGCCGCTTTATGAGCATCATCGAGGCAGTGCGGGCCGAAAGGAGAACGGAGAGCTGATGGGTATTGGGTTTTACGCAATATGTGTGACATTCCTGATGCTGATCGTCATGCTTGTCTACACCATATTGCTCCAAAACAAGAGACAGCTCCATTATGTATTCATACTGGTCATTGTGGAATTGTTCATATGGTCGGCCAGCGTGCTGGCGCGCGGCCTCTCCGCCGGCAACCAGCCGATGGTAATATTCTGGGAGAACATCACGTATATCGGCGCGGGCATGGTGCCGGTATCGCTTGTTTTTCTGGCGCGGGCCTATTCGGGCAAGCATGTGACTAAGCCGTATCTGTTGCTCTGTATTGTGCCGCTGGTCACACAGGTGATGGCCTGGACCAACGATTACCACCACCTGTTTTACCTGGAATACGGAAAAGTCGGAGAGCCCAATATATTTGGCTCATATTTTTATTTTCACGCGGCTTATTCGTATATCTGCCTGACAGTCGGTTTCATTTACATGTGCTATGTGGCGATCAAAAGCCGCGGGCTTTTCTCAATACAGGCGCTGCTTATCATTATCGGCACCATCATCCCCACGGTGCCGAACATCTGTTATACGCTGGGCGTTCCGGATTTTGACGTGTATTCCACCCCCATCGGTTTTACGTTCATGCTGTTGCTCTACCTGCTCGCGATGTTCCGGTTCAATCTGCTTAAAGTGTCGCCCATCGCGCTGCAGACCGTTATTAACCGTATCTCCGATGGCTTTATCGTGGTGGATACCGATATGAACATCATCGAGTTCAACAAGACCTATGTGGATAATTTCCATTACATTACCGGCTTGCAGCGCGGCGAAAATTTTTATACTCTTTTGAAGAGTTCGGATCGTTCCAATCTGAGTGCTGAGCAGTATAGAGAGCTCATTTTGAGCGCAGCCGAGGCCGAGTCCACGCTGGTCAAGGATATCGAGGTGGATACGGGAGACTCCAAGCAGTATTATACCGTGGAATTTACGCCCATTATCCAATGGGACAGGTGCACTGCAGTCATTCTGCTGTTTAAGAACATCACCCAGCATATCAAGGATATGCTCAAGATACAGGAAAACCAGGCGATATTGCTGGAGCGCGAGCGCCTGGCGTCGCTGGGGCAGCTGATCGGCGGCATTGCGCACAACCTGAAAACACCCATCATGTCGGTAGCTGGCGGCATCGACCAGGTGGAATGGCTGGTGGATGAATATGCGGCGTCCATAGGAGACCCTGAGGTCACGGCGGAAGACCATGCCGAAATTGCGGGCGAGATGAAAAAATGGCTGGGCCGCATGAGGCTGCATATGAGCTATATGTCCGAAGTCATATCCACGGTGAAAGACCAGGCGACGACGTTTGCAAATACCGACCTCACCTGGTTTACCCTGGATGAGATGCTCAAGCGCGTCAAAATACTGATGCAGCACGAGATCGTCAAAAATAAATGCCGTTACCGTGAGGAAATCCAGGCGGATACCCGCCTGCGCATCAGCGGCGATGTGAACAGCATGGTGCAGGTGATCGACAATGTCGTCGTCAACGCCATTCAGGCTTACGAGGGCAAGGGCGGTGAAGTAATTCTCAAGGTGGTCCGCGAGGGTAATACGCTGCTTATCACGGTGTGCGACTTCGGTAAGGGGATAGACGAGAAAATAAAGGACCGCCTGTTCAAGGAAATGGTGACAACAAAGGGCAAGTACGGAACGGGCCTCGGGCTGTATATGTCGTACAGCACCATCAAGGGTATGTTCAGGGGCAATATGTGGTTTGAATCCAGCCCCGGCCAGGGGACCAAGTTCCATATACAAGTGCCTTTGCTGCTGGCTGAAACAACTGCGGAGGGTGACCAAATTGCGTAAGCACCAGAGGTTGGAGCTATCAAAAGAGTATAAAATTATGGTGGTGGACGACGAGGAAGGCATACTCGATAGCATTCAGGCTCTTCTGAATCGCAATGGTTACTGGTGCGCGTGTTTCTCCAACCCGCTGGAGGCTTTGGAAGAGCTGAAGCGCGAACATTACGACCTGCTGATACTGGACTATTTCATGCAGCCCATCCACGGCGAGGAAGTGGTGCAGGAGATACGCAAGACCAACTCCGAGCTTTACATACTGCTGCTGACAGGCCACAAGGACCTGGCTCCGCCCATCAGCACCATCAAGTCGCTGGATATTCAGGCATACTGCGAGAAGAGCGACCGGCTGGACCAGCTTCAATTGCTAATTGAGTCGGGCATCAAATCGATATCGCAGATGCGCACCATCAAGCAGTTCCGCGACGGCCTGCAGAGCATACTGGGGTCCGTGCCCAAGATATACCAGCTGCAGCCTATCGGCAACATACTGGAAGAGATATTGAAGCAGCTTTTGCCGATGACGGGCAGCGCGGATGCTTTCATACTGGTGGACGACATTCCGAGCAATGAACTGACTCCGGGCGATGAAGCCCGCAAGAGCATATTCAAGGGTATCGGGCGATACAATGTCGATATTGATGCGTTTCCGGATCTGCTGGACCCCCAATTGATGGAAGCCATCGGGCGTGCGCGCACTGACATGACGGTTGTCAAGCACACGGACGGCGTGATATTCCCGCTGGGGGACGAGAACAACTCGGCCATCGGCGCGATCTATGTGAGCGGTATCGACACGGACGAAAGCATCAAGCTGCTGCAGATATACGCGAGGCAGGCTGCGTCCTCCATCAACAACGCTTTCCTGCACTCGCTGGTGAACACCAAAAATGAGGAATTGAGCAACACCTACGCGCAGCTCAAGGTGCGGTATATGGACACCATCGAGGTGCTGCGGCTCGCGGTGGATGCCAAGGATGAATACACGCGCGGGCATTCCGACCGCGTATCCTACTACGCCACCAAAATAGGCAGGCGGATGGGACTATCGGAGGAGGAGCTGGAAAAGCTGCGCATTGCCGGCGTGTTCCACGACATCGGCAAGATCGGCACGGCGGACGACATACTGCTCAAGAGCGATGCGCTGAGCGCCGAGGAATACGAGGAGGTCAAGCGCCATCCCATCAAAGGCGCTATGATACTGTCCGCGGTGTCCATGTTCGCGGATATTGTGCCCATCGTGCGGCACCATCACGAGCATATGGACGGCCGCGGCTATCCGGACAGGCTTAAGGGAGAGCAGATAGAGCCGCTTGCGCGCATCATATCGGTGGCTGACGCGTTTGACGCCATGATGAGCGATCGCCATTATCGCCGCCATCTGACGCTGGCGGAGACGCGCCGCCAGCTGATACAGGGCAAGGGCACGCAATTTGACCCAAAGGTGGTGGACGCGTTGCTGGATCTGCTGGACAACGACGAGGAGCTGCAGGCGATGCTCGCCTCCACGGTGCCGGAAGATGCCTTCCACAGAGTTGGCCAGATGTAACAGGACGGCAATATCAGTAGCCCCAAAGCCTCACTTTTGCGCAACCTGGAGTGAGGCTTTTTCATCTGCTGCTGCCTGACAGGCGGCGGAGACACCCGTGTGTTTATCGCGGCAAAGTGGTATAATGAGGAAAAGGGGAAAACAGGAGGGCATGGATCATGTCTGTGGAATATGCGTGCATTATGCCGCACCCGCCGCTGATTGTGCCTGCGGTGGGACGCGGTGAGGAGAGGGGAATTAAAGCGACGACTGAGGCGATGCAATACGTGTCGCGCCAAATTGCCGCAATAAAGCCGGACACCATCGTGCTGGCGTCGCCGCATTCGGTGATGTATGCGGATTACATCCACATATCGCCGGGGTCTTCAGCCCTGGGGAGCTTTGCCCGCTTCGGTGCGCCCCAGGTGTCGGTGGAAAAGGAATACGATACGGAGCTGGTGGAGGCGATTGCGGAGCTGGCCTTTGAGGAGGACTTGAGGGCCGGGACGCTGGGCGAGAAGGACGCGGCGCTGGACCACGGTACGCTGGTGCCGCTGTATTTCATCGAGCAGCAGATAAAGGACTATAAGCTGGTGCGCGTGTCGCTGTCCGGGCAGCCGCTGATTGTGCACTACCGGTTCGGCCAACTGGTGGCGCGGGCGGCCAAAAGGCTGCGCCGTCGCATCGTGTTTGTGGCGAGCGGGGATCTTTCGCACAGGCTGAAGGCGGACGGGCCTTACGGCTATGCGCCTGAGGGGCCGGAATTTGACAAACGGGTGACGGATGCGATGAAGACGGGCGATTTTATGGCCTTCCTGCGCATGGGCGAATCGTTCTGCGAGGCGGCGGGCGAATGCGGGCTGCGCTCGTTTATCGAGATGGCAGGGGCGCTGGACGGCCGCGCGGTGACGCCGGATTTCCGCAGTTACGAAGGGCCGTTCGGCGTGGGGTACGCGGTGTGCGGCTATATCGTGGGCGGCCCGGACGAGAACCGCCGGTTTGGGCAGGTCTACGAGGAGGAGCGTACCGCGGAGCTGGCGACAATCAAGTCCGGTGAGGACGCCTATGTGAAGCTGGCGCGGCTGTCGCGGGAACCGTATGTG
>JAAXZP010000302.1 GCA_012719815.1 Christensenellaceae bacterium | reverse complement strand
GCGTAGCTGGACGGTGACGTCGTATTGGCCCGGTGCCTGCCCCGCATCCACCCCGATGCCCGACACCAGCGACAGCGTGTTGATCTCGTGCGCGTCCCAGCAGCCGCCCGGCACGAGGGCAAACAGCAGCGTTATAAGGCTTAGCAGCACAGCGCGCAGCTTAGGCATTTTGCGTCCCCCCCGGTGAGCCGCCCTGGGGCGGGGGCTTTGTGGTGCGGCGCCGCGTGATGTCGCCCGCCGCGATGTCCACCGGCCGCTGGTGCATCATCCACAGCGGCATGCGCACGTATATGTCCTGCTGTTCGCGGGAGTACGTGATGCCCGCAAAATACGGCACGCCGAAAGACGTCAGCGTGGCGAGGTGTATCAGCATGCCCATAAACACCAGCGCGATGCCGTACCCGCCGAGTATGGCCGCCGCCACCATGGAGATGAGCCGAAGGAACGCCACCGATTCCACCTGGTCCGGCACCACGAAGCCGGCCACGGCGGTGAGGGCGATGGTGATCACCATGGGCGCGCCCACGATGCCCGCGGATACCGCCGCTTCGCCCATAATCAGCGCGCCCACGATGCTGATGGCCGAGCCCACCGGACGCGGCAGGCGAACGCCCGCTTCGCGCAGCACCTCGTAGGCGAACACCATGATGAGCGCCTCGATAAACGCGGGGAACGGCGTGCCTTCGCGCGAGGCGGCGATGGTGACCAGCAGCGTGGTGGGAATCAGCTCCTGGTGGAACGTCGTCAGCGCGATGTACACCGCGGGCGCGTACGCCGCGATGACGTAGGCGAAAAACCGAAGTATCCGGCTTGCGGTCGCGTAAAACGTGCGGACGTAATAATCTTCCGAGGTCTGTAAGCTCTCGATGAACAGCTTGGGCACCGTCAGCACGAAAGGCGTGCCGTCCGCGATGATGGCGACGCGGCCTTCCAGTATGCGGCCCGCCGCCACGTCCGGCTTTTCGGTGTACGCGATGGTGGGGAATATCGACATCGGATGGTCCTCGATGTACTGCTCGAGGTAGCCGGTGTCCAGCACCGAGTCGATATCCAGCGCATTCAGGCGCCGCTTGACCTCCTCCACCACGCGGGGAGGCGCGACGCCGTCAAGGTAAGCCACGCACACGCTGGTGCCCGTCTTTTCGCCGATGACCATGTGGTCCATGCGCAGCTGCGGGGACCGGATGCGGCGGCGCAGCAACGCGGTGTTGGTGCGGAAGTTCTCGGTGAAGCCCTCGCGCGAGCCGCGCACCACCGATTCGCTCTGCGGTTCGGTGACGCTGCGCTTGTCCCAGCCCTTGGTGCTGACGATGAGCGCGGAATTTTCCCCGTCCAGCATCACCGCGGTATCGCCCGAAAGGCAGCCCTCTATCAGCGCGTCCAGCGAGGTCGTCTCCACCACGTCGCCGGAGCACAGTATCGCGGTTTTGAGCTCGCAGGCGGTGGGGGAGCCAGCGCAGCTCTCGCGCAGCGGCCGCATCAGCGTATCCGTCTGCGTCTGCGTGTCCACCAGCCCGTCTATAAACAGCAGCGCGCCGCGCTTGGCCTGCGGGCCGAACACGAATTCATGCAGCTTGACATCCTGGCTTTCGCCCAGCGTCTGTTTGATCGCTTCGATGTTTTTGTCCAGGTCTTTTTTGACCCGGCGCTCGCCGGGCGAGGCCTGTTTGCGCTGCCGGGCGCATGCCACGCGCATTTTTCTGAACAGAAGTCTGAACATATTGTCCTTCCTGCCGCGGAATGCCGCGGAATACGCAAAACGCTCCAAAGTGTTTTGCGTTATTTTCTCCCGGCGCTGGGCAAAACATGCAAGCGGCCGCGCCGCCCGGCGGAAAACCGGAGCTTTCGGCCAATTCACAGCTTTTACGGCGCTCGGAACGGCGCAGAAGCTGCAAAAAACCGCGCTGAATCCGGAGCGGCACTTGCGCGGCGCGCTGGTTGGCGATACTATAACAGTAAAAAAGCGGAAAGGATCACAGATATGACACGGTTTACCGAAATAGACGGCCGGGATATCGGCGATATCAAAATCTACGCGCTCAGCACCTGCGGCTGGTGCAAGAAAACCAAGAAGTGCTTTGAGGACAACCATATTAAATATGCGTATGTCGATGTGGACCGGCTGTCTC
>JAAXZP010000301.1 GCA_012719815.1 Christensenellaceae bacterium | reverse complement strand
TTGGCGGCAAGCGCGTCGTTGGTGGATACCGCGATGAGCACCGGACCAGCGTTGCGCAGGTGCGCCTTGGCCGCCAGCAGTACCGGCGTGTCGGTGATGCCCAGCGCGAGCTTGGCAAGCGTATTTCCCGTGCACGGCGCGATGATGACCAAATCCAGCAGTTTCTTCGGCCCTATCGGCTCCGCGCGCGGCAGGTCGTCGATAATATCATGGCCCGTTATCTCGGTGAGTACCCGCTTGAAATCCTCCGCCCTGAAAAACCGCGTGTTAAGGCGCGACGCGTTGAACGACAGAATGGGCGTCACATCCGCGCCCGCGTCCACCAGCGCCTTCACCTGCGGCAAAACCTGCGCGAACGTGCAGGACGAGCCCGTCACCGCGAAACCGATCCGTTTTCCCGCCAGTCCCATCTACATCTCCTCGCTTTCCACCGCGTACAGTATGGCTTTTGCCGCGGATACGGGGAAATACCGGCCCGGCAGCCCCTGCTCCATCTGTACGTTGACGCCCAAGTCTTTGGCATACTCAATATCCGCGCCGTACGGCGAAGACGCCAGTTCCATATACACCGCGCCCGGCCGGATGAGCGACAGCGCCTCCGCGTCGAATATGCGGCATGGCACCGTGTTGAAAATCGCGTCCGCTTCGGGCAGAACTTCCGTCATCTCGCGCATATGCACCGCCTTCATGCGCTCCGCCTCAGCCAGCACCCGGTCGCTTTCGCGCCGCGCCGCCACCGTCACCCGCGCGCCGTGCGCCGCCAGCAGGCGGGAAAGGAACCTGGCTATGCGGCCGTAGCCCGTCACCAGGCAGTTCAGGTCGCACAGAGCCGCATCCGACGACTGGTGGAACGCGCACACCGCCGCCTGTGCCGTCAGCAGCGCGTTCTTGGTCTGATACGCTTCGTTGTTCATCAGGTCGACGTACCGTATCTGCCCGCCGAACGCTTCCCGCGCCGCCGCGTCGCAGCAGCCCAGAAACCAGAGGCTGCGCGGGTACCGCCGGACGAGGTCCTCCAGGCTCAGCCGTATCTTGGCAAACGGCGCGTTGAAACCGTCCGGAACGCGGTACGGCACCGGCAGCAGAACGATGTCCGGCGCTTTTGGCGCTTCCTCCTCATACCCCAGCATATCGAAGCCTATGAGGCTTACGCGATACCCTTTGTTCTTCATCAGCCGGGCCAGCGCCAGTTGCCGCCTGTCTCCCCCGGCGATCAGTACACTCCGCATCCTATCGACCCCCTTTAGGAATTGCACACATGGTATAGTATGCGGAGGCCGGATGCTGAGTGAAATGCAGATGGACGCACGTCTGCACATCTTGTTGCACATCATCAAGCATTATGTTATATTCTGTTAATCAGTGTTTAGGCTTCATAATCCTATTACTATTAAAGTTACTATTAAAGTCAAAATTCCAAATCAGAGATTTGTACGGAGTCAGGAAAGCAACTATGGCTAAATTTGAAATGATAAAATATCGCAGCCATAAGTACCCGCAAAATATACCGCTTCGCATTGAAGAGATAGCGGCGCATCTTGATGTCTGCAAAATTGAAAGTTTACTTGATTTGTCACTTCATACCGAATATAGCTATGACAAGCGAAAACTCAACAGCGAAACTGTCTCGGCTTTTCCGGAGATTGTTGCGGCTCAAAAGAATGGTGTCCCTCAACTTTGGAAAAATGAAGTATGGTCTTTACAATTTGCAGGTTTTATTATAAGCCTTGTCGATACATCCCAACAGGTGAGGATTATCGAAATTCATCCGCCTTTTGATGACTACGCGAATCTGAGGTCTTTTGTGTCCGCGTATAAAGTATTTGAGAGCAAAATAAAAGAGCATTTTCCTAAAGCAGAAATCCTTATAGAAAACAGATGCGGGTCACTCTATCGCGGCGGTAAGTTTATTATTTCAAAAATTCAAGATGTATTTGATTTATGCAATGAGATTGAGCGTATTGGATTGTCGCTAAGAATCGCATATGATCTTCCACAGATTTATACCGCTCACAACACATCCAAGGAAGATGCATATTTTAGTATCCTGGAAAAAACAAAGGACATTAGAAAATACATCGGCGGTGTCCATTTGTGGGGAAAAAGACTTTCTGATACCGGCAGAAAGATATCCCACTGCGGTGACCTGACATCGTATTTCGGAAATGATTCAATAAAAGCGGCCTTTCTTAAAGCGTTTAACGATTGTTTCGATGACGACATAGTTCGAAAAATGGTGCTTGAGGTTAACAGCGGAAATAAAGATCTATTATCAATTATTGCTGACTTACAAAGCACAAACGATGATTTTGTCTAAATACAGGTCTCTATTTTGTCTAAATACAGGTCTCTTAAATAATAAAAAAGGCGGCTGTTCACCGCCCCTTTTCAATAGCATAAGTCTGGGTTATCCCACTTCGTAGCCCTTTTTCTCGGACGTGCCGTGCTGCCGCGCGAAGTTTTCCTTGTTCTTCTCAAGGTAGCGCCGGTACAGCTCGTCGGCATCCATGCCGGTCTTTAGGCACATGCTGACGAAGAAGTGCAGTATGTCCACCAGCTCGTTCTTGACGTTGTCCAGGTCCACCGGCCTGGGGTTTTTCCACCACTTGAAGTTGACCTCGTCTATCAGCTCGGCCAGTTCGGAGAGCATCGCCAGCGTCTCGCGCTGTATCCACACCTCCATCGGGATGCCGGTAAGGCCGCGCTTCTCCGCCAGCTCGGTGTCAAACAGGCTCTGATATTTGAATATGCTCTCCAGCTTGTCCATTAAGACCCTCCAAAAAACTCTCTATTTCCTTTTTCTTTTCGATCTTGCCCGCGAAAACCGCGGACATGCGCGTATAGTCGAATATCTCGTCGATTAAGGCGTTCACGCGGTCCAGCGACACCGCATCGATTTTGGCGAGGTTTTCCTGCTCGTCGTACACCTCGTCCAAAAGCAGCAGCGTTTTGCCCAGCGCGCTCATCACCGCGTTGGTGCCCTCCATCGAAAGCACGTAGTTGCCCTTCAGCTGGTCCTTGCCCTGCTGGAAATCTTCCCGGCTGATGCGCTCGGTCCTGAGCCTGTCGATTTCCTGCTTCATCAGGTGCACCACCGTGTCGGCGTTGGCGGCCGTGGTGCCCGCATACCGCGTAAACATGCCGGCGTAGCTGTACGACGACGGGTACGAATACACCGAGTACGCCAGGCCTTTCTCCTCGCGGATGGTCTGGAACAGCCGCGAGCTCATGCCGCCGCCCAGCACGTTGTTGAGCACCGCCAGCGCGAAGCGGTCGTCGTCCGCAAACGTGCAGCCGGGGAACGCGAGGCACAGGTGCGTCTGCTCCACGTCCTTCTCCACGAACAGCGAACGCGGGCGGGGAACAAAGCGGCTCTCGCAGCTGTCCTTCTCCTTCTTATAGCCGCGGCTGTAATGGCCGAGGTACTTCTGAACGGCGTCCAGCAGCCGCTGCTCGTCGTATTTTCCCGCCGCCGCCACCACGACGTTGGCCGGGTAGTAGTGCATGTTGATATAACCCAACAGATCGTCCCGCGTGAATGACGACACGTTTTCCGCCGTGCCGAGAATGGGCTGAGACAGCGTGCTGCCCGAGAAATACAGCTCGCTGATCTTCTCGTGCGCCAGCTCCTCCACATTGTCGTTCACCATCGCGATTTCTTCCAGCACCACGCCCTTTTCCTTCTCCAGCTCGACGGGATCGAGCTGCGGCGAGGTGAACAGGTCCGCCAATACGTCGATGGCCACTTCCAGCTTGTCCGGCACCACCCGGGCGTGATAGCAGGTGCATTCCTTGGAAGTAAAGGCGTTGATCTGGCCGCCGATCTTGTCCATATCCACCGCGATCTGCTTGGCGGAGCGCTTCTCGGTGCCTTTAAACAGCATGTGTTCGATAAAATGCGATATACCGTTCTCTTTGGGCTGCTCGCATGTCGAACCCGTTTTGACCCAGATGCCC
>JAAXZP010000300.1 GCA_012719815.1 Christensenellaceae bacterium | reverse complement strand
TGATAAGGTAACGCCCATAAACGTCATTTTGCTGGTGCTTGCCGACATGTTATCGTTCACCGCTACCAAATGCGACACTGCTGACAAAGCAGCGACGGAAGTGCTCATTCAGAGTTCGAATGACAAGCCAGGTTTACCGATAGAAGCAGGGAGGCTTGAAATCGGATCTATTTTTATGTCCAATACATTCAGCCGTTCCTGTCATGACCGCATCTCCCGCCGCGTATAAATAACGGATACATCAAACGAGGTGACGCCATGTATATCGAAAGCGCAGCCATCGGCGTGATCGTGGGGGCTTTGGGCACAATAGCAGGCGGCCTGCTGGCGCTGCTCATCGGCAAACGTTTAAAAGAGCCGCGCCCGTTCCTCGCGTTCGCAGGCGGCATGATGGTAGCCGTGGTGTTCTTCGACATGTTCATCGAAAGCGCACAGCTGGGCGGCATACTCATCATGATTATCGGAGCGGCGGTGGGCGGCATGTTCTTCGCCGTAGCGGCGCCGCTGGTCTCGCGCGGGGAAGCGCCTTCCATGTATACGATGGGTATCCTGGTGCTGGTGGGCATCGCGCTGCACAACCTGCCGGAGGGCATTGCCATCGGGGCGGCGCTGGTGGAAAACCAGCGCATGGCGCTCTCGCTCGCGCTGCTGATGCTCGTGCACGACGTGCCGGAAGGGGTCGCGGTGTGCCTGCCGCTGCGCATGGCCGGCCTGCCGGTTTCCCGCGTGTTCTTTCTCGCGTTCCTGACCGCCATCCCCACTGCGGCTGGCGCGGTCATCGGCACCGCAGTGGGCAGTATTTCCCGGGAAATGATCGCCGCATGCATAGCCTTCGCAGGCGGCGCCATGCTCTACATCTCGCTGCGCGAGCTCATCCCCGCCGCGGGCGAAAAAAAAGCGCTTCCCGCGCTGCTTGGCCTGTGCTTCGGTTTCCTGCTGACATCGTTCATCTGACAGAATATTTTACTCGTTCAAGTCTGGACCATACAAAATAATAGCCTCGGGATACGCCGGCCGCGTTACTTTGCCGTCACCGCGCCGTTCGCCACAGTATACACCGCGCCGGCCGTGCTTTTCACCGGCACCGCCGTGGTGATAAAGCACTGGGCGTCCCGCGCGCGATTTAAAAGCGCCGCCTGCCTCCCTTCGTCCAGCTCGGAAAATACGTCGTCCAGCAGCAGCACCGGGCTCTCGCCGAAATCCGTCCTGGCGATGTCAAACGTCGCCAGCTTGAGCGACAGCATCGCGGTCCGAATCTGCCCCTGAGAGGAATACGCCCGGATCTCCGCGCCGTTAAGCGACACGGAAAAATCCTCCCGGTGCGGCCCGTGCAGGCAAAACCCCTGCTCAATCTCGGATGACAGCGACTTGTCCAACCTGTCAAACAGCGACTGCCGGATATCCGGCCCGGACGCGCTGCACCGGTACTTGAGCTCCAGCACCTCTCCGCCCGACAGCTCCCGATGCACCTCCCGGCTCACCTCCGCCAGCCGGCCCAAAAACTCCTGCCGCGCTTTGATGATGCGCTCGCCGTGCGTCGCAAGCTGTTCGTTGTATATCGTCACCAGCTTTTTCAGCTGCCCCTCGGGTATTTTGGATTTCAGCAGCGCGTTCTTCTGCGCCAGCGCCTGGCTGTACGCCTGCAGTTCAAAAAAGTAGGAGGGGTGCAGTTTGGATATCTCCATGTCGGCGAACCGCCGCCGCAACGACGGCGATTCCTTCAGCGTCTTTAAGTCATCCGGCGAGAACATCACCGCGATAAAGTTGCCGAACAGCTCGCCCATGCGCCGAACGGGCTGCCCGTTTACCTTAAGGCTCTTCTTGCCCGCCGCGGAGAGCAGCACCTCGATGCTGAGCATCCCGCTCTTTGTGACGATGCCGCCCTTAACGTACGCCGTTTCAGCACCGTCCCTGATGCACTCCGTATCCTTCTGCGTGCGGAACGGCTTGCCGTAGCTCAGTATGCCGATGGCCTCGAGCACGTTGGTTTTGCCCGCAGCGTTGCGCCCCTGCAGTATGTTGACGCCGTCCGTAAACCGCACGCCCAGCGCCGCATAACTTCTGTAGTTTTTCAGTGTCAGGGTTTCCAAATACATGCGGCTCTCCTCATGCCGGCGTCTGCGTGTAAAACCACAAAGCGCCCCAGATGTTCACTGCCACGCCCACGGCAGCCAGCACAGCCGGCGCAGCCACAATACCGGCGCGGATCGGCCCGCGATACCGCTCGTCATCGCCGATGCCCACCAGCATAAACGGCAGCATGTCTACCATATACCGCGCGCCGAACTGCCATCCACCCATGGTCCTGTGGCACAGCGTGAGCACAACGTGCCCCATAAGGCACAGCGCGTAAACAAGCTTTTTCAGGCCGAACCGCCCGCGGCACAGGCTGGCGGCCATCAGCACCCAGGCCGGGTTCACCAGAAAAAACAGCGTGCCGTTGAACCGCGGCCAGAACGTCGGCTCGCTGCCCGGCAGTTTCAATATCTCCAGGAAGTTCGCGGGCAGGTAAGAAAGCGAAAACTGCTCCGCGCTCTGAAACTCGGGCAGATAGTTGTGACCGAACTCCAGAAAATTGCCGAAGCGGACAAAGTTATACGCGCCCACCAGCGCGCCTGCCGCCGCCAGCGGCAGCATATACGGCACGCACCGTGCCAGCGTCCGCACCGCGCCGCGCCCGTCGTCCAGCTTTTGATGCAACATATATGCGAGCAGCGGCGCGTACACCACGTTGAACGGGCGGCACGCGAACGCGCAGCCCAGGCACAGGAACGAAAACGCCCACGCCGCCCTTTTCGGGCTGTCCATCAGGTATACGGCCAGCACCGAAAAGAAAAACGCCTGCGTCTGGGCGGAAAACCACACCCAGCCCGTCACCGATAGGTAAAACAGGTTGGAGCCCGGCACCATCAGCAGCGCGATCAGCGCAGCGGTCAGCCCGCCCTGTCCGCGCCGGCGAAGATACCGGTAGACCAGCACGAACGCGCCGAAACCGAACAGCGTGTTCACCAGATTGTCCGGCGTATTAAGGCCGAAAAACGGCACCAGCAGAAACTGCACAACGGAAGGAAACGGCGGAAAGCTCACGTAATACCGCCCGCCGAACTCCGCGATCTCCAGCCACGATACGTTCCCGGGCAGATCGGCGCGGCCCGCCCACCAGCTTACCGCCTGCCGCGTGTACGCGTCATAGACGCTGTGCGACATGAGCCCCTGTCCCGTCACGCGGTACATCACGATGTAAGCGCACAGCAGCAGCGCCGCTGCAACAAAAAAGTGGCATGTCAGCCGTTCCCGCTCATCGCTCATCACGCCGGTATTGTATCACGCCGCGCCTTACAGGACAAGCGGACAGGCGCTTCGCATGCGCCGCCCGAAATAAAAACGGGAAATGTTTTTCATTTCCCGTCGCGATCTTTGCCGATATCATGATTTCACGTAGATGTGCGTGCTGGGCGCCTTGCCCGAGATGATATCGCTGATGCTGTAAATCGCCCGCGCGATGTAGACGTGCGTGCCGGCCTTGGCAGGCCCCAGCGAATACTTGAGCTTGGCGCTCGCGCCGCCCGCGCCTGCGCGGGATGCGCCGTCGCAGCAGGCAATGGCTTTCGCCACATTCGCCTCCAGCTCTTCAGGGTCGCGGCCGGTTATCTCGCGGATCAGCGTCGAGGGGTCGCCCGGTACCTGATAGATGCCGTCCACCGATGTCAGTATCACCAGCGTTTCCGCCTTTACTAGCATGGCGATCACGGCCGCGGTCTCGTCGTTGTCCACGCATTCCACCACGTCATGCCCGTTGCTTCCAATTTTTTTCAGCTCCATCTTGCGGTTTTCCTCGCTGGAAACCGGGTCGTTGTAGTTGATGATGGGGATGGCGTTCTGGGAAGGCGCGCGCATCAGCAGCCTTAATATATGCTCGCGCTTTTCGGCGTCGTTGAAATGGCTGTGTTCCACCAGCACCTGCCTCACCGAGTAAGCGGGGCTGATAAAACGGCGGTAGTTCTCCATCAGTATCGACTGGCCCTGAGCGGCATAGTCCGTCTTTATATCCTCCATGTCGCCCGTCAGTTCTCGGCCGTTGCGCTTGATATAATCGATGCGGCCTATCTCCGTGGCGCCGGAGCTCACCAGCAGCATGCCGGGCCGCAGCGCGTTGGAAAGCCGGGAGAATATATTGTAGTCGATATCGCCGTCTTCATGGCGGATCAGCGCCATCGAACCTATTTTGACCACAATGTCATAAACGCTGTTCAAAACCTATCGCTCCTGTTCTGTCACAAGTCCGTTTCTCCGGCATTTTCCCGCCGTCTGAAACAGTATATAGTATAATCACAGGGTCGGAAAATGTAAAGCAATTACAATATTTTGTCCACTTTTTTGCAAACCATTTGCCGTTTATGGCGTTGTTTTGAGGTTGATTTATTCCCACATGTTTGATATGCTAAGAAAGATAATAATCCGGCCTTCCGGTATAGCTTAAGGCACACGGCAGGAGGGGTATTTGGCTTCATGACAATTGCAATCGGTGCAGACCACGGAGGGTTTCATTTAAAGCAGGTCATCATCTGCCACCTCAAGGAGCAGGGTAAAGAAGTGCTCGACTTTGGCACATACAGCTGCGACTCCTGCGACTATCCGGACTACGCCGTGCCGGTATGCGAGGCCGTACTCAGCGGGCAGGCCGATTTCGGCATACTGATCTGCGGTACAGGCATCGGCATGTCGATATCCGCCAACAAGATTCCCGGTATCCGCTGCGCGCTGCTGGGCGACGTCTATTCCGCCAAGGCCACGCGGCTCCACAACGACACCAACGTCATGGCGCTGGGCGGCCGCGTCGTGGGGGAAGGGCTGGCGCTGGAGCTGGTGGACGCATTCCTGGGTACTGAGTTTTCCGGCGAGGCGCGCCATATGGCCCGCATTAACAAAATAGCAGCACTGGAGAAGCGGTAAATAAGCCGTTTCTCTTTTCGTGTTTTCGGGTTTTGCCCCTTTCCGGATTGCCGCCTTCGGGCGCCCTCCCTCTGTCCGGCAAGGTGGTATTAATTGTGACTAATTGTGATTAATAAAAATATGGAGGCTTACCTATGGGCAAACTTGTCGTCATGGATCACCCGCTGATCCAGCACAAGATCTCGCTGATCCGTGACAAATCCACGGGCACCAAGGATTTTCGAGAGCTGGTGGAAGAGATCGCGATGCTGATGGCTTATGAAGTCACGCGCGACCTTCCGCTCAAAGAGGTGGAAATTGAAACCCCGATTGCCAAGGCCAAAACCAGGGTGATATCCGGCAAAACCATCGGCATCGTCCCGATACTGCGCGCCGGGCTCGGCATGGTAAACGGCATATTGTCGCTGGTGCCTGCTGCCAAGGTGGGCCATATCGGGCTGTACCGCGATCCCGAAACGCTGCAGCCGGTGGAATATTACTGCAAGCTGCCAGCTGACGCAGCGGAAAGAGACCTCATCATACTCGACCCGATGCTCGCGACGGGTGGCAGCGCCTGCGACGCCATCACGCTGCTCAAAAAGCACGGCGTCACGAGCATCAAGCTGGTCTGCCTCATCGCGGCGCCGGAAGGAATTTCAGCGGTTCAAAATACGCACCCCGATGTCGATATATATGTTGCGGCGGTCGATGAATGCCTGAACGACCACGGCTACATCGTTCCGG
The DNA here is from genome assembly GCA_012719815.1 of Christensenellaceae bacterium. Classification (GTDB taxonomy): domain Bacteria; phylum Bacillota; class Clostridia; order Christensenellales; family SZUA-584; genus SZUA-584. The sequence goes on along the minus strand of JAAXZP010000300.1, from coordinate 3,115 downwards.
GCCTGGGCGACGCCGGCGACCGCCTCTTCGGAACCAAATAGACAGGAGATAAGCATCACCATGGCGATGGATGTATTATCCGAAATCAAAGCTGCCGAGGAAAAGGCGCTGGAGATAAGGCGCACGGCCGCTATGGCCGCCAAAGACGCGCTCAAACTGGCAGAGCAGGAAAACGCCCGGATCATGGAGAAAGAGCTCGCCGCAGCGCGTGATGCTGCGGATAAGCGGATAGAAGCCGCCAAGGCGGCCGATAAAGCCGCTCTGGACAAGCAGCAGGCGCAGCGCCTGTCGGATTGCGACGCTCTGAAAGCCGCCGCCGCGGCGCGGCTGGACGCAGCGGTACAGATTTGTCTGGAGAAGGTGCTGAAATAGCATGGCAATACTCCCCTTGGAAAAAATGACGCTGATCGCGCATGCGGACAGCAAGCAGCGGCTGCTGAAAGCCCTCCAGCAGCTGGGCAAGGTCGAGGTCATTTCCTGCAACGTGCCCGACTTGCCGCTCGCCTGCGCGCCGGAATCGCTGGCGCGGCTGGAAGAGCGCCTCTCCGCCGTACGCGAAGCGCTGGAAATCATACGCCCCTACGACGACAGCAAACAATCTTTTCTCGCTCCCAAGCCCCCCATGACGCGGGAACAGCTGGAAAACATGCCGTCCCGCTTTGCGGAGGCGGATGCGCTGATCGCCAAAATCCGGGCGTTCGCGGAAGACATGGCTGCGCTCAAGGCGCGGCGCCAGCGGCTTGCCAACCGCATCGCCGCACTCACGCCCTACGCGTCCTTCGACGCACCGCTGGAAAGCGTGGGGCCAGGCCGGTACACGTTCAGCCTGCTCGGCACCATCCCTGCCGACAGTCTGGAAGAATACGATCGGATCCGTACGGATTATGCGGAGACCGCCTATTTTGAAGACCTGGGCGCTTCCCGCGACCAGCATTTCATATTTGTCGTCATGCTGAGCAGCGTGCAGGAAGCATTGGTCGGAGAGCTCAAATATATAGGGTTCGCCGAAGCCTATACAAAAGAGCTGTCCGGCACCCCGGCTAACATCATCGCGGACGCCCAAAAAGAGTGCGCTCGCCTGGAAACCGCAACGTCCGAGCTGGAAGCGTCCGCGCGGGAGCTCGCTTCCCAAAAGAGCGTGCTCAAGGCGCTGGAAGATTATCTGCTCAATGAAATCGCGCGAGAAAAATGCTTCGAACGGCTCAGCGAAACGGGCACGACTTTTGTGCTGGAAGGCTGGGTGATCGCACAGGACAAGCAAAAGGTGGAGGACGCAGTGCTGAAGGCCGCGCCCGAAGCCTACATTGCGTTCCGTCCGCCCGCGGACGATGAAACGCCGCCCACCGCGCTGTGCAACCCCAAGCTGGTCACGCCTTTCGAAGCGGTGACCAACATGTACGCGTACCCGTCGCCGCGCGGCTTTGACCCCAATTTGCTGATGGCGATTTTCTACTTCATCATTTTCGGCATGATGCTGGGCGACGCCGCTTACGGCGCAATACTGTCGCTGGGCGCGTTCGCCGTCCTTAAGATTAAAAAGCCGACAGGCATGTTCCGCATGATCACCACGGTGCTGATGATATGCGGCATCTCCACCGTGTTCTGGGGCCTGTTCTACGGTGCGGTATTCAGCATCAGCGGTATCCCCGCGGTCATCAACCCGCTGGAGGGCGACGGCGCGATGGCTTCGCTGATACTGTGTCTGGCCGTCGGCGTGGTGCATATGATCGTCGGCATCGGTATCGGAATGTATATGGACATCAGGCGCGGCCACTTCTGGGCAGCGATATTCGACCGTTTCTCGTGGATCATGGTCATCGTCGGCGGCATTATGTTGCTGGTGGGCGACCCGGTGGCGCAGGCCGGCCAATACATCGCCCTTGCCGGCGCGCTGATACTGCTGTTCACCCAGGGCCGCAGCAAAAAAGGTATTATCCGCAAAGTGACGGGCGGGCTGGCCAGCCTCTACGGCGTCACCAGCTACGTCAGCGATATACTGTCCTACGCGCGCATATTCGGCATGGGCCTTGCCACCAACGTTATCGCGATGGTGTTCAATACCATCGCCGGCCTGCTGATGGGCAATGTGGTGGGCTATATATTCGGCATCGTCATACTCACCGTGGGCCACGCGTTCAATATTGCGATCAACGCGCTGGGCGCTTTCGTGCACACTGCCCGCCTGCAGTACATCGAGTTCTTCAACAAGTTCTACGAGGGAGGGGGGCGCCCGTTCAGGCCGCTGCAGTTCTCGGTGAAAAATCACCGGCTGGAAGGTTAGCGGGCAACACCGCTTTTTGAGTCGGGCTTAATAAGTAAACCATCGGCTTTGGAGCCGGTAGAGGAGGATATTATGGAGTTCTTTGGGGAAAATTTCGGCACAATTATATCCACTTTCGGCGCGGCGCTGGCCGTGGGTCTTGCAGGCATCGGTTCTGCCCAGGGCATCAGCCTCACGGGCCGGGCAGCGGCAGGGCTCGTCTCGGAAGATCCGGACAAGTTCGGCCAGGCTCTGGTGCTGCAGCTGCTGCCAGGCACGCAGGGCATTTACGGCCTGCTGGTTTCGTTCCTGATCCTGCTCAACAACGGCATCGTGGGCGGCTCGCCGGTTTCCGCCGCTCAGGGGTGGGTATATTTCTTCGCATCTCTTCCGGTTGGCCTGGTGGGCTTAACCTCGGCTATTTCGCAGGGCAAAACTGCCGTGGCAGGCATCGCGCTTCTCGGCAAACGCCCAGAAGAGCAGGGCAAGGCCATCACGATGGCCATCATGGTGGAGACCTACGCCGTGTTCGCGCTGCTCATATCCATGCTGATCGTGCTGCTCGGCAGAATTGATTAACAGGAGCTGATTTCATGCCGGGTGCTGAAAAACTGATCGAGAAAATACTGGGCGACGCCCAGCGGGATGCGGAAGCCTCCTGGGCAGATGTGGAAGCCAAAAAGCAGGCGCTGCGCGATAAAACGCTGCGCGAAATCGAGCGCCGCAAAGCGGAGATCGAGCGCATGGCGGACGAAACCATCGCGGAGAACAAAAAACGCATGGCCGCCGTTTACGACCTGGAATACCGCAAGCAGCTCTTGGCCGCCAAGCAGGAGATGATGCAGAAGGCGCGCG
>JAAXZP010000299.1 GCA_012719815.1 Christensenellaceae bacterium | reverse complement strand
TGGGAATAAACGCTTCCATCGCAAGGCCGGACGTGATGGGGTCTTTCGCGTGACCGCGCAGCTGTCCGTCCAGCTTGGAAATGGACGATAATTCGCCAAACGCCTGCGCGAACGGGTCGAGATACTCGAACATGTCCTTAGCCGCATTGTAAAGGTCGATTTTGTGCGTGGTGACCAGCGCGCCCAGCGAAAGCGGGTCGTTTTTGATGAAACCCACCACCTCGCGGTACACTTCGGGCTTTTCGTGGATGGCGATGTCGATGCCCTTTATCACGGCATCGATGCCAAGGACCTTGGCCCATTCGGGAAATACCTTCATGATTGAGGATTTCGTCGTGGTCACGCCGATGAAATACATAGTCGGCTGCTCAGCTTTGGTTAACTGCATGCTTCTTGACACTCCTTTATCGTTTGCTGCTGAACTATTTCAGGCTAAGCCCATCTTTGGATGCGCCGCCCGTAGAATCGCTATTACTTGTTATTGATTCTATCTCTTTTCGCCTTTCAAGTCAATATGATATTGTCAACCTTTTCACAGTCTCCGGATATTTTTGTTCTTCGGACTGATGATTCCACCGGACTGCTCCAAGTATACCGGCGGATAAAAACTACACCAAAATCAAAAGGAAGCGCCTTACCCAAGCGCTTCCCCCACGTCATTATTTCTTATGTAGTCACCAGATGTCAGCCTTGGGAGGATCTAGCGTGTCAGCAGTTGCAGTTCGTGCCCGCAAACCCAAAGTTGCCACCGCAGCAGCAGCAGAGCAGCAGTATGATCAGCCAGCAACAATTACTGCCAAAGCCGCCGAATCCTCCGAATCCAGAACCCATATTCAGTCCTCCTCGTTTTTTTAATTGAAACGCTTTATAGAAAGCTAATCTATACTACGCAGGAGCCCTGGATTTGGTGCAAAATACCGGGGGGGGCGGGCAAACAACCAGCCCCCTTTTTCAGCAGCTCGCCTTGCCATACTGTATGCGCAAATCAAAAAACCGCCGGTGTTTTCCGACGGTATGAGCCACATTCTATAACCTGCCGTGTCGCCGCTAAACTTTGGCCACCTCCACATGGACGCCTGCCTGCTCCAGCTCAGCGAGCAACTCCGGAGATATGCCGCTGTCAGTAATGAGAACATCCACCTGCGACAGCTCCGCGAATTTCACGAACGACGCCTTGCCCAGCTTGGAGCTGTCCGCCAGCAGTATCACTTCATCCCCCGCAGCCACCAGCGCCTCCTTTACCTGGGCCTGTTCAATGTGGGGAGTGGTAATGCCGCGCGTTAAGTGCACACCGTTGGCCGCCATAAAGCTGCGGTCCACGTTAAACCCCCTGATCGCTTCTACTGCGATGGGCCCTACCGTGCTGTGAAAATTGCGGCGCACCATGCCGCCCGCAAGTATGGTGTCGATCTCCGAGAAACGCTCCAGATACATGGCGATCTGCAGGTCGTTGGTGACCACCGTACTGTTCTTGTTTGCAGCAATCGCCTTGATAAACTCAAACATCGTGGTGCCGGTATCCACCGCGATCACGTCGCCGTCCTGCACGTACTGGGCTGCGGCGCGGCCGATAGCCGCCTTCTTGTCGACATTCTCGACTTCTTTCTGGTACGAGTTGAGCTCGAAGCTCGCCTTGCGGTTGCTGATGGCACCGCCATGCGTGCGCTTGAGCAATCCGGCAAACTCCAGTTCCCGAAGGTCGTTGCGGATGGTGGCGGGAGAAACGGAAAACCTTTTGCACAGCTCCGCTACTGTCGTTTTCACTTCCTTATTAATGATCTCGAGGATCATATGCTTGCGCTCTTCGGCGAATATGTTTTCATTCTGCTTCTTGCCCAACGCACACCCTTCTTCCTGCCGCGCCGGAACTCCCGGCTTGCGCTATCGCTGGTTATCGTTTATTATCGATTTTATTATCGTTATCATACATTTAGTATCCGTTGTTTGTCAATTAACACTTTGCGGAAGGGCTTTCCTGCAAAAAAATTTCGGGCTGCGTGCCATAACAGGCCGCGTTTTGCTATCATCTGGGAACACCCTGCCGGTTCATGCTTTGTAAGAGCCCTTCTCCGTGCTGAGGCCGGTCGGTTCTGCGGCCTCTCGGTGCACGCGCCGCGCCGATATGGCATTGTAAGCCACCACAGCCGCCACCACGATAACCCCGCCCGCGACGGCAAACGGGCCCGGCTTTTCGCCGGTTGCCAGCATCACCCACACCGGGCTTAAAAGCGGCTCGATGACAGCGATGAGCGACGCAGCCAGCGGAGGCGTCGTTTTGATGCCGATGCTGAACAGCACATACGCAAGGCCCAGCTGAAACACGCCCATGACAATAACCGCAAGCCAGGGCACCGCTTCCGCCGTTACGTTGGTAACGATAAACGGTATGCAGATCACGATATTGATGAGGTAGCCCAGCAGCGTGGCTTCCTCGGGCCGGGCGCCCGGCATCTTGTTGGCCAGGAAAACAACCGCAAACGTCACGCCGGAGAACACCGCAAGGATATTGCCCAGCAGCGCATCCGCGCGCAGCTGGTCGATGAAGAACAGCATGACGCCCCCGAACACC
>JAAXZP010000298.1 GCA_012719815.1 Christensenellaceae bacterium | reverse complement strand
TAGAGTGGATGTAGTAGCCGTTCTTGAGGTAGAACGCCACCGTGGAGCGCATCCGGCTGGCGGTGTGCAGCGTGATGGCGCGCACGCCAAGCTTTACGCACTCACGGCGCACCTTCTCCAGCAGCAATCCGCCGATGCCCAGCGACTGGTATTCCGGATCCACCGCGAGCCGCGAGAGGTAGGCGATGCCGTCCCGCAGCACCTCGAAGCGCACTGCGCCGGCCACTTCGCCGTCCACCTCGCAGATGTAGACGTGTTTTGTGCGGATGTCGGATAGTATCTGCTCGTCCGTTTCGTGCAGCGCGGCCACGCTTTCTTCCTTGCGTATCTCCTTTGCATACTGGGTGAACGCCTTGCGCGTCACGGCCTTGACGGCGGAGACATCCTCTTCCGACGCCTTTTTGAATACGATGCTTTCCATCATGGCTTTTTGTCCTGCATCAGCAGCACCATCACCGCCTTCTGCGCGTGCAGGCGGTTTTCCGCCTCGTCGAACACCACGCTGTGGGAGCCGTCGATGATGCCCGGCGTCACTTCCTCGCCGCGGTGCGCGGGCAGGCAGTGGAGGAAAATGTAATCCTTCCTGCACAGCGACGTCAGCTCTTCGTTGACCTGGTACGCCGTAAAATGCTTGTATTTTTCCTGCGCTTCGGCTTCCTGGCCCATGCTTGCCCATACGTCGGTGTATATCGCGTCGGCGTTTTCCGCCGCTTCCTTCGGGTCGTGCGTGATAATAAGCTTCGCGCCGCTCTGGGCAGCGGCTTCCTGCGCGGCGGCGAGCACCTCGGCGTCCGGCTCGAACCCTTCGGGACAGGCGAGCGTCATATCAAGGCCCAGCTTGCCGCAGCCCACCAGCAGCGAGTTGGCCACGTTGTTGCCGTCGCCGATGAACGCCAGCTTGCCGGAGAAGCTGCCCTTGTATTCGTAATAAGTCAGCAGGTCGGCGAGTATCTGGCACGGGTGCAGCAGGTCGGTCAGGCCGTTGATGACGGGTATCGTGCCGAATTTGGCAAGGTCTTCGACGTCGCTCTGCTTGAACGTGCGGATCATGATGCCGTCCACCATGCGCGACAGCACTTTGGCGGTGTCGGAGATGGGCTCGCCGCGTCCCAGCTGGATATCGCTGCCGGAAAGGAACTGTGCCGTGCCGCCCAGCTGGTATATGCCCGCCTCAAACGACACGCGCGTCCGTGTGGAGCTCTTGGTGAATATCATCGCGAGTATTTTGCCGGCGAGCAGCGGCGGGCGCAAGCCTTCCTTCATCTGTTTTTTCAGTTTAAGCGCCAGCGACAATACCTGCAGTATCTCGTCCGGCGTGTAGTCGGACAGGCGCAGAAGGTGCTTTTGGGAGAATTCTTTTTCCGGTTTGTAGTTCAGCAGATCCAACATAATTAAGGCTCCTTATCGTAGTTTAGATATTCCTGCAGCGGGATACAGTGCTCTTTGATATCCTGTGCGGTCATAACGGACAGCAGCGCCGCCAGCGTGTCCATCGACGTGATGCACGGAATGTTGAATTCAATTGCCGTACGCCGGATGATGAAGCCCAGGCGGTCCAGCAGCTTGCCGCGGGTGGGCGTGTTGATGACCATGGATATTTCGCGTTCCTTGAGCGCGCGCACCACGTCTTCGTGCGGGACGAGCCGGCACCTGATGCCGTTTGCCGCAAACGCGGCGTGCGTGCCGTCGGTAGCGGCGATGTCAAAGCCCATACCGAGCATCTGCCGCGCGAACCCCTGCGCTTCCTCCTTGTCGCGGTCGGTGATGGAAAAGAGTATGGGCTTATCACTGCGGGGCGGCCGCATGCCGGACGCGACAAACGCTTTTTTGAGCGCCGCGAGGAACGTGGTGTCCGTGCCCATCACCTCGCCGGTGGACTTCATCTCCGGCCCCAGGAATACGTCCACTTTGGTCAGCTTGGAGAACGAGAACACCGGTGCTTTGACCGTGATCAGCCTGCTCTCCGGATGCAGGCCGGGCGCCATTCCCATGCCGGAAAGCGTTTCGCCCAGCATGATGCGCGTCGCGGCGGCCACCATGGGCACGCCGGTCACTTTGGACAGTATCGGCACAGTGCGGCTGGCGCGCGGGTTGACCTCCAGCACGTACACCCGGCTGTCCCTGTCGATCACGAACTGGATGTTGTAGAGGCCCCTGAGGCCGAGTTCCACGCCGATGCGCATCGCGTAGTCCACAATGGTATGCTTAACTTCGTCCGAAAGCGTCTGCGGCGGGTATACCGCGAAGCTGTCGCCCGAGTGCACGCCCGCGCGCTCGATGTGCTCCATGATGCCCACGATCATGGCGTCCTGGCCGTCGCAGATGCCGTCGATCTCCGCCTCTTTGCCGACGATGTATTTGTCGATGAGCACCGGATGCTCCGGCGATATCTTCGCCGCCATCGTCATGTAGTCGGTCAGCTCCTGCGCGTTGT
>JAAXZP010000297.1 GCA_012719815.1 Christensenellaceae bacterium | reverse complement strand
GCTCAGGCTGGTCGCCACCGTATCGTCATCGCCCGTCAGCCTCCACGTGTCAAACGTAAACCCGGTGCGAGTTGGCGGGGTCACCGGCGCTGCTGCTCCTCCCCACGCCACTGTCTGCGCGGCTCCGATCTGAGTGACGCCGTCTGCCGCGAAGAACCGCACGGTGTAGGTGTTCACCGTAAACGACCCGATCACCGTCACGTCCTCGTCCGGCATCGTCGCGGGCAGCGCCGACCACCCGCTGAACGTTTGTCCTGTCTTCGTCGGTTCCGCAATCAGGTATCCCGTCAGGTCGGCGCCGAATGGCACACCCTCTATCCGGTCGTACTCCACGCCGTCCACCCGGAAGATGATGTCGTGCGTGTTTTCCGTGTCGATATTCGACTTCAGGTGTACCAAAACCTTGTACACACCAGATTCCGAGGTATTCTCAACTTCGAAACTGTCTTTAGTGTACTTGTCTGGGGTAAGCACATAGCGGCTTAAATCTTCCGATGTTAAGTTGTCCAGAGCTTCAAGAAGATCTGGCCCTTTTAGTTTTGGTCTCTTATTCTGAAGAGCCTCTAATTCGTCAGCAGTGATATCCGTTATTTTATAATAAACAAGGAGATTATCCTCCTTGTTACCCAAATATATATAAATATACACTGTGACATTGTTGTCGGCAGCCATCGGTTCCACCGAAAGCGGCATTGACATCATAGCAGCATCAGGCATGTCCGCATTTTGGACAAGTTTATATTGGGCCGTTACCACGAGATCGCTCTGCACGCTGGTGAACGGCTTGTCCCAGCCATCCGGCTCATAGCCGTCCCGCACGGGATGCGCGGGCGCAGCCGCGTCGCTCCCCTGAGCAACCGTCTGCACGTCTCCCAGCGAAGTCCCGTCCCAATCACGAAATTCCACGGAAAAGTAAGAAATTTCTTCGTTTGATTGGTTGCCAAAAGATTCGCTTGGTGATTCACTCGGCTGCTCACCAGGCTGCTCAGCCTGCACTGCTGATTCTGCACCGAGCTGTACGCCTTCACCTTCTGCAAGGCCCGTGGGTATAAAAATCGCTGTAATAAGAATAACCGTCAGCAGTACCGAAATCGCTCGCTTCATGTTCAAGGCTGATCCTCCTTTGCGTTATTCCATATTTTTCCATTTGATGATGTTAAAAAAGCCGCCCCGAATTCAATGAGGCGGCCGAACCATCATGGTGCATCACTGCACTTTAGACTTCATGCTTTGCGTACCTGGTTTTCACACAGGGTTGCCTTTCACAAATCATATGTTGCATTTCAAGATACCCGTCAGCAAAAGGCATCCATTCACCCAAAATTGACGCAAAAGCTTTTCCTGCATCCGTCAAAGCGCATGAGTCACTAATGCAATTTTGGTAAGTTACATTATGGCATGAATATACATCATTCGTCAAGCTTATTGCCAATTATTCCTATTTATTTGTTATTACGGCAGAGAGAAAACCGGCTGCAGCCGGTCAGGTATGATGGATATGGTCCGTCGCGGCGTCCAGCAGCTTCACCACATGGTCGTCGTCCAGCGTATAGTAGATGTTTTTGCCGTCCTTTACGTAGCGGACCAAACGCTGCCGCCGCATGATGCTCAGCTGGTGGGATACGGCAGAAACCGTTTTGCCCAGCGCTTCAGCGATGTGCCCCACGCAGACCTCGCGGTCCTTGAGCAGCGCCAGTATGCGGATGCGGTCCGGGTCGCCAAATACCTTCAGAAATTCGGCCAGCTGCTTGGCTTCATCATCATCCATGGGCTTGAGCGCCGTGCCCTCAGAACATCTCTGCATTATCTCATCTCATTTCATCGCTTCTTATTATCTTCTTTAAGTCTATACCCTTTGCCCGGCGCTGTCAATTCGTGGGATTTAGGTCGTCCGGAAGCATATAAAAGCCCCTGTCTGATGAAGGGGCAGGATATTGGCTTTAGCTAGCCGCTATTCATGCCGCAGCGCTTCCACCGGGCTGAGCTTGGACGCCTTGTAAGCCGGCATCAGGCCGAACACGATGCCCACCGTCGCGGAGAACAATACGCTGAGCGTAGCCGCCGCGATGGAGACCTCCGTTTTGATGCCCAGTATGTCACCGGCAAGCCGGGTCAGCAGTACGCCAAGGGCGATGCCCAAAAATCCGCCGAGCAGCGCGTAAAACAGCGCCTCGGCCAAAAACTGTCCCAGTATGTGGTGCTCCCCCGCGCCCAGGGCCTTGCGGATGCCGATCTCGCGCGTGCGCTCCTTCACGGTTACCAGCATGATGTTCATGATGCCGATGCCGCCCACCAGCAGCGAGATAGCGGCCACGGCGGATACCACCGTTTTAAATATATCCAGTATGTTCTGAGCGTTCTGCAGCTCCTGCGTCAGGTTGATAATCTTGATGGAGCCTTCGCCGTATTTCTTGAGCAGCAGTGACACGCAGTCGTCCACCACGCCGTCCAGAACGTCGGTGTTCTGCGCCGTCACGGATATTTCGTCCACATGCCGGTTGGAAAACATCAGGTTGAACGTGGAGATGGGGATATAGCACTTGCCCGAAAAGAATGACGAATATATCGACTGGTCTTCGTTCTCCACGCCTACCACGGTAAACTTCTGCCCGTTGATGCTCACCTTGTTGCCCACCGCGGTGCCGCTGCCAAACAGCTGGTCTTTGGCTTCCTCGCTTAAAACCACCACCTGGCGCACATACTCGATGTCCTTTTTGGTGAGGCCGGGGCCTTCCAGATAGCCCATCTGCTCCATGACGAAAAGCGCCTCGGTGGTGCCCACCACGTC
>JAAXZP010000296.1 GCA_012719815.1 Christensenellaceae bacterium | reverse complement strand
CTCCGCGGCCAGCGCCTTGATGATATCCAGCGCGCCCGGCACGGTAAACGTGATCTCGCTGCCCACGATGCCGCTTTCCATGACCGCCTTGGCGATCTTCACGCCCTGCTCGGCGCTCTCTGCACGCACCACGGCAACCACGCCGCAGTCCGTCAGCCTTTTTATCACATCAAATTTGCTCATGGCAATCCTCCCGTAATCAGGTTAATTCACAACGTAGCGGCATTCTTTGCCCTGGAGCACGTCGATCAGGTTCTTAACCGCCATCATGCCCATCGCGGCCACGGCCTCGTCGGTGTGCGCGCCCGCGTGCGGCGTCATCACCACGTTGTCAAGGCCCATCAGCGGCGAATCCTGTGGCGGCTCCACCTCAAACGCGTCCAGTCCCACGCCGCCCAGCTTGCCCGATTTCAGCGCCTCCGCCGCGGCGGCTTCATCAATCAGCCCGCCCCGCGCGGTGTTGATGATGAGCGCGCCCGGCTTCATCGCGGCAATCTGCGCCGCGCCGATCATGTGCCGGGTCTGCTCCGTCAGCGGCACGTGCAGCGATATCACGTCCGAGCGGGATATCAGCTCTTCCAGCGTCACCTGCCTGATGCCGCGCTCCGCCGCGAACGCCGCGTCGAAATACGGGTCGTATGCGATCACATCCATTTCAAACGCCTTCGCGCGCACCGCCAGCTTTTTGCCAATCGCGCCGACGCCCACAACGCCCAGCGTCCGGCCGGCAAGCTCCATGCCGCTGGTGCGCGGCCAGCCGCCGCTTTTTACAGCCGCGTCCAGCTGCGGGATACGCCGCGCCAGCGAGAGCATCAGCCCGAAAGCCAGCTCGCACACCGCCGTGGAGTTGGTGCCCGGCGTGTTGGTGACCACGATACCCCGGGCGCGCGCCGCCGCGAGGGCCACGCGGTCCACGCCCGCGCCGTAGCGCGATATCACCTTGAGCGACGCGGGCGCATTTGCCAGCACCTCCGCGGATATGGTGTCCAGCCCGGCGATGTAGCCGTCCACACCCGGCAGCAGCGCCGCCACTTCCTCGGCGGTCAGCGGCCGCGTATGGGGATTATAGACAACCTCGTCGGCAAACGCCTCGATCATCTCCTTGGCTTTGGCGTTCACCGGCTTCAAAAACGAAGTTGGCGTAACCAGTATCTTCATCGCTTACTTCCATTTCGGGTTGTCGATGATGACCGGCTTGCCGTCCTGCTCGACGATCAGCTTGCGGAAGCCCTTTGTTTCGATGGTGCCGTAATCGTGGCCGGCGTCCGCGCGGAAGGTGAACACCGTTACCAGCGGGGTGCTGCCGGTATTGATGCTGCGGTGCGCGTAGCGCGGCGGCACATAGGCCATCACGCCGGGCTTTAAGGGCAGCGCGCTCCAGTCGCCCTCAGGGCTCTCAATCAGCATGTAGCCTTCGCCCGAGATGCAGTAATACGTCTCGGCGGTGTCCAGAATGGTGTGGAAATGACCCTTGGTCATGAAATACTCGTTGCCCACTTTGCCGGGATATGTGATGCTGGAGCCGAACGCAAGATGCCCGTCGGTTTCGGGGGCGCCCATCTCATAGAACTCGTACACCATCGGGTCGCCGTTCTTAATCAGCTCTTCGGTAGCCGCTTCGTCCGCATACATGCCGCGCATGCTGGAAACGTAGCGCTTGCTGGATACGGCTTCGCTTTTGGAAAGGCCGGTCTTTAAGTCGAAATCAATCGTAAATCCCTGTACCCAGTTGAATTTCTCGCTGTTGGGGTTGATACTGCTGCTCATATGATTATCCTCCTTTTAGGCCCTGTATTTCTGGGCTACTTTATCCAGCTCGTCAAAATACGGAGCGATGTCGATATGGAACACTTCGGCAATCACCTGCGTCCAGCCATGCACGAAGTAAATCCAGCCGTCTTCCACATGCAGGTTCTGCTTCTCTTTCTGCGCCAGCGCCTGGTGCATGAACTTAAGATCCCCGCGGTAGTTGATCTCCCAGACAAACGAATTCTTCGGGAACACGGCGTTGGCGGTCAGCGGCGAACCGGGGCGGTCCTTGCCGAGGCCTGTCGCGTT
>JAAXZP010000295.1 GCA_012719815.1 Christensenellaceae bacterium | reverse complement strand
GATTTTGTGTGATTATCGACCAAAGTCAGGGTTTTTATACCTGGGTCAGCTATATGAGTTGTGTTAGTACCGGAAAACCGCCCGCCACCGTGCGCCGGGCCACCCCCGCGGGGCGGATATCGTAGCAAAAGAGATGGATGCTGTCCCCGTGCAGCAGCGTCGAAAGCGCGGCCATCACGAAGCCTTTGTGCGATACGCCCAGCATGCCGCCGTCCCCGGATTTCTCAACGATAGCACGGATTGTATTCGCCGCGCCTGCCAGATATTCCTGCACGCTGTCGCCTTGCGGGAACTTAAAATGCAGCCAGTCCGCCATATAGGCCTGCCAGGCTTCGGGCATGCGCCGCTCGATCTCGTCCGCAGCAAGCCCCTCAAACGCGCCGAAATCCATCTCGCGCAGCTCCGGCATCTCTATGACCGGCATGTCCGGCGCAATGATGGCTGCCGTTTCTTTCGCACGCAGCGCCGGGCTGCAATATACCCGTTCCGGCCGAAAACCGGCCAAATGCCGCGCCGTTTCCCGCACGGCGGCGCGGCCCGATTCCGACAGCGGCGGGTCCAGCCGGCCGCAGTACCGACCCGAGAGATTCATTTCCGTAGCGCCGTGGCGCACCAGTACGAGCTCGGTCACCGCCCGCTCCTCCTCATGATATAAAAAACGCCGCATATGCCGCGGCTTGTATAAAGCAAGTCCAAACCTGACGCTCAGTCGATATTCTGTTTCTTGCGGCCCACGCGCAGCCGCACCATCGCGCGCGCCAGCGCGATCTGGTTCTGCATGTACTCCTGATAGCTCTTGCGCTCGCGCAAACGCGCTTCGGCTCTCTCCTTGGCCTCCTTGGCGCGGAGCATATCGATCTCCTCCGGCCATTCCGCCGCCTGCGCGAATATCAGCGTCTCGTCGGGCCTCACTTCCACAAAACCCTCAGTCACGGAACACTCGCGCCACTCGCCGTCGATGTTGAGCCGCAAAGGGCCGATGGACAACGCGCACACCATGGGCTCGTGCATCTTCTGGATGCTGAGATACCCGTCCGGCGTGGGCACGATAACGCTCTCCACTTCGCCGCTGAACACGGTGCGCTCGGGCGTGATGATTTCAAGCTGATACTTCGCCGGCATGGTGCACCTCCTCCCGTCAGGACTTTTTGTACCGGGCCTTGACGTCTTCGATATCGCCCGCCATGAAGAACGCGCCCTCGGGGATGTCGTCCACTTCGCCGTCCACGATGCAACGGAAACTCTCGATGGTGCGCTCCAGCGGTACGTATTTGCCGGGAATGCCGGTGAATACCTCCGCCACTGCCATCGGCTGCGACAGGAACCGCTGTATCTTGCGCGCCCTGAAAACGATGGTCTTGTCCGCATCGGAGAGGTCTTCCATGCCCAGCATCGCGATGATGTCCTGCAGCTCCTTATAGCGCTGCAGCACCTCCTGCACGCGCCGCGCCACGTTGTAGTGCTTTTCGCCGATGATGCGCGGGTCCAGTATGCGCGAGGAGGATTCCAGCGGGTTGATCGCCGGATAAATGCCCAGCTCCGCGATCTGGCGGGACAGCACCGTGGTCGCGTCCAGATGCGTGAACGTGGTCGCAGGCGCCGGGTCCGTCAGGTCGTCCGCCGGCACATAGATGGCCTGCACCGACGTGATGGAGCCGCTCTTGGTGGACGTGATGCGCTCCTGCAGCGCGCCCAGCTCATTGGCCAGCGTAGGCTGATAGCCCACGGCGGAGGGGATGCGGCCCAGCAGCGCCGACACCTCGGAGCCCGCCTGAATAAAGCGGTATATGTTGTCGATGAACAGCAGCACGTCCTGATGCTCTTCGTCGCGCAGATGCTCCGCCAGCGTCAGGCCGGTCAATGCCACGCGCATGCGCGAGCCCGGCGGCTCGTTCATCTGCCCGAAAGCGAGGCACGCCTTCTCGATAACGCCGGATTCGCTCATCTCCTCGACCAGTTCATGGCCCTCGCGGCTTCTCTCGCCCACGCCGCAGAACACGGAATAACCGCCGTGCTCCGTTGCGATGTTGCGAATCAGCTCCATGATAAGCACCGTCTTGCCTACGCCGGCGCCGCCGAACAGGCCGATTTTGCCGCCCTTGGCGTACGGCGCCAAGAGGTCGATCACCT
>JAAXZP010000294.1 GCA_012719815.1 Christensenellaceae bacterium | reverse complement strand
GCCCACCATGGGCAGCGGCAACCCCAACGGCTCCATGCTCGCAGTGGAAGGCCTGCTCTCGCCCGACGGCCGCGTGTTCGGCAAAATGGCGCCCTCCGAGCGCTATACCGCCCATACGCTGATCAACGTGCCGGGCGAAAAGGACCAGAAGATATTCCAAAGCGGCGTCGAATACTTCCTGTAATACCGGGCAAGCATTAAAACCCTGCCTTAAGCAGCGGCATATAAAAAGGCGGATGGTTCTCATCCGCCTTTACTATCCAAACCGGAAGCTTTCTTACTTCCGTTTCACCCAACGTCCGTTTCGATCAGGCCGAGATCGCCGTCGTTGCGCTGATACAGCACGTTGATCTCATTCGTGGCCGCGTTGCGAAACACGAAGAATTTGTGTCCCAAAAGTTCCATCTGCATCTGCGCCTCCTCCAGGCTCATCGGCTTCATCACAAATTTCTTCGTCCGGACAATTTTGGGCACTTTCTCGTCTGCCAGCTCCGCCGCATAATCGTACTCGCTGCCGGAAAACGCTCCTTCACGCAGTTTTTTCCTGAGCGCCGTGCGGTGTTTGTGGATCTGCTTCTCCAGCTTTTTCACGACACCGTCGATCGACGCATACATGTCCCCCGTGGCTTCTTCGCCGCGAAGGACAACTCCATTGAAAGGTATGGTCACCTCCACAATGTGTCTGGACCTTTGGATCGACATGGTGATATGCGCTTCGGTATCCTCATCGAAGTACCTTTGCAGTTTGGAGACCTTTTTTGTCACGACCTCCTTTAAGTAGTCGGACACCTCAATGCCCTTCCCCGCAATGCTGACGCGCATGATCCGTCCCCCTTTCAGTATGTTTTTATATACCCCGGCAAGCGAGGTCAGTCACTATAATCTTACCTCCTTAAGAGCGGCTATAAACAAATAATGGCGCTCTTTTGAAGAATATTCTCCAGGCGCCGTTTCTTTTCCTGCCGATTTAAAAATGGTCACAAATTGGCCTCAAAAAATATACAATCGGGGGGTTGGGCTGTTTATTAGCAATAAAAATGCCGTGCACCCGGATATCGACATGCCACTACAAGAGGTATGGCGGCAGGTTGCTCAAAGCAGACTGATCCGAGGCACACGTCCAGTTCCGCTTACTGCTGCTCCCGTCAGGGCCTGACAGGGTTCACGGTTGTCCGTTGCACGGGGCCCACTTCTCAACGCCCCTTGCCGCCTCCGTACCTTACAGTGACACGCCTCCATCCGGGAATCCGACCCTGCTATAGCGGCTTGCAGGTTCAGGGCACCGCTAGCTCCCCGTCTGGCACGGCAAACTTGTTATCTGTATTTATTATGTGGCAAACGCGGCTTATTATTCAAAATATTTCCGCCGCACCACGCATTCGCTGCGTTCCGGTCCCACGCCGATCATGTCCACCGGCGTTTCCGTCTCGCTTTCGATAAACTCAATGTATTCGCGGGCGCTCTTCGGCAAATCCTCGTACCGGCGCACGTGCGAAATGTCGTCGCTCCAGCCTTCAAACTCCTTGTAGACCGGTTTTGCTTTGGCCAGCTGCTCCAGCGACGCCGGGTAATCCCTGGTGAGCTTGCCGTCGATTTCGTACGCCACGCACACCTGAACCTTGTCAAAGCCGCCCAGCGTGTCCATGCGCGAAAGCGCGATGGACGTCATGCCGCTGGTGCGCACCGCAAAGCCCACGATCACGAGGTCCAGCCAGCCGCAGCGCCGCGGACGGCCGGTGGTCGCGCCGTATTCATGGCCTTTCTGCCGGATGCGCTCGCCGATCTCGTCGTGAAGCTCGGTGACAAACGGCCCCTTGCCCACGCGGGTGGTGTAGGATTTCACCACGCCCACCACCTCGGTCACCGCGCACGGCGGCAAACCGGTGCCGATGCTGATGCCTCCCGCCGTGGGGTGCGACGACGTCACATACGGGTATGTGCCGAAATCGATGTCCAGCAGCATACCCTGCGCGCCTTCAAACAGCATCTTCTTGCCCGATTTAAACAGGTCGTAGCACACGCGCACCGTATCGCAGATGTAGGGCCTGAGCTTGTCCCGGTATTCGGCAAACTCGTCAATCATGCTGTCCGCATCCAGCGGCGGCTGGCCGTATATCTTGGTTAAAATCTCGTTCTTCTGGGCCAGCACGCTGCGCAGCTTGCTCCCGAAATTGTCGGACAGCAAATCGCACATCCTCAGGCCCAGCCGCGCCGCCTTGTCGGTATAGCACGGGCCGATGCCGCGCTTGGTGGTGCCGATCTGCGCTTCGCCGGCGTTGTCCTCGCTGATGCCGTCCAGCAACTTGTGGTACGGCATCACCATGTGCGCCCTGTCGGATATCATCAGGGCGTCCACGGACAGGCCCTTGCTTTTCACCAGCTCGATTTCGCTAATCAGCGAGCCGGGGTCTACCACCACGCCGTTTCCGATCACGCACAGCTTGCCTTCATACAGCAAACCGGCGGGCAACAGGTGAAGCGTATAGGTCACGCCGTCCACGATGATGGTGTGGCCCGCGTTGTTGCCGCCCTGATAACGTACAACCACATCCGCTTCGCTGGCCAAAAAGTCCACAAAGCGGCCCTTGCCCTCATCTCCCCATTGCGCTCCAAAAACAGATACACCCGGCATCGCCATTTCTCCTAGGTCATCACAGATTTAAAAAGCGGGGGCCGCAGCCTCCGCTTTTAAGTCCTACGTCATTTTAACAGAAATCATCTGCTTCGTCAACACTCGACATATATCATTTTAATCTGTACAACAACTTTATTCTTTAGTAGAATGACATTATTGACACAACGGAGGGCACATATGTACTGCATCATCTACAACCCGATTGCAGGCGCAGGCCGCAGCGCCAAAGTGATGGAAACTGTTCGGCGGCATCTTATGGAAAAAAACGTGCCTTTCACGGTGTTTGAGACCCAGTACAAGGAACACGCCATATCGCTGGCAAAGAATGCTGTGGGCAAAGGCTACAAAGGCATCATATCGGTGGGCGGCGACGGTACGCTGCGCGAAATCGCCAGCGCCATCCACGGCACGGACGAAACGCTGGGCATCATTCCGGCTGGTACGGGAAACGATTTTCGGGTTGCGGTGGGCGTGCCCAAAGACCCGGTGCAGGCGCTGGAAGTCATTCTGGCAGGCCGCAAGCGGCGGGTTGATATCGGCATGCTGGGAGACAGGTATTACTTTCTCAACGTCGCGGGTACCGGCTTCGACGTTGAAGTCATCAAGAACACGGCAAAGGTGCGGCGCTGGTTCACCGGCGGCTTCGCCTATTTTCTCGGAATCTTCCTGTCGCTGTTTGGCTACAAGTGCGTCAACATCAACCTCACGATAGACGGCAAAACATACAGGCGGTCCATATTGCTTATCGCCATTGCCAACGGCAGGTGCTACGCCGGCGGCCTTCAGGTGGCGCCGCATTCGGAACCGGACGACGGCCTTTTCCAGATTGTTGTGATCAACCGCATCGCCAACTGGCGCATACTCTTTGAACTGCCCAAAATGAAAAAGGGCCACCCCGAACGCATTTCGGTTTGCGAGCAGTTCACCGGCAGCGAGCTTTACATCGAAGCCGACCAGCCGCTGCGCTTCGACCTGGACGGCGAAGTGTACGGCCAAACGCCCATCCGCATCGGCGTTCTTCCCCGGACGCTCAACGTGTTTTGCGGGTAAAAGCCCCATATCCTGCGCCTGTGCAGTGCCTGATGTCAGCGCATACCTGAAATTTGTGGTATAATACCGTTAACCGGCACAACAGAGGTGGACTCGTGAAATATCAAAGCAAACCCAAAAAAAAGCTGTCCAAAAAAGCGATCGCCTTTTTTGTGTGCGCCGCTGTCGCGCTGACCGTCCTGCTCGTGGGGCTGATACTGTGGCTCTCCACCGTCATTTTTTCTCACAGCACCGGGGACAAGAGCCTCACACAAATGCCTTTTTCGGCTGACGCGGAATACGCCTGCGTCGGCACCAACATCGTGTATCTCAACCAGCAGGTGCTCACCTGCATCGCCAGCCGCTTAAATGAAATCTGGAAATGCAGCATCGACCCCGGCAGCGTCCATTTAAGCGCCAACGACGCCGTGATCGTCGCTTACGGCGAAGCAGCCATCCAGTGCATCGATATGGACGGCGCGTTGCTGTTTGCCACGCGCATCGACGGCCAGGTGCAGTCCGCACGCGCCGGTATCAATAAGGTGGCCGTTTACGTCAAGCAGGTGCTGGAAGACAGGACGCCGGCCTACATTCTGGTATTCGACCTCGCGGGCAACAGCCTATATCAGATCGACGTCGCGGGCAAATACGTGCTGGATTACGGCTTTGATTCCCAGGGCGACCAGCTCTACATGCTCGAGCTGGACGTGACGGGCTCGGTGCCGATATCGCGCATCAGCACCTACCGGCCTGAGACGCAGGCCATGACAGGCATCAAGGAGCTCAAGGACCAGCTTGTCACCGGCGTTTACATCATCGGCAAAGACATCTACGCGATGGGTACCAGCCGCCTGACCGTCTATCCGGCTGCCAATACCGGCAGCAGCCGCGACATACTGACTTACGGCTGGATGCCGGCGGATTTTAACGCGTTCACCGAAACCAAGTTCGTCTACGTCCCCGCCCAGGAGGGGCCGATCGCAATCGCCCGCATCATCCGACCGTCGGGCGCCGAAACCAAGATCAACCTGCCGCCCGACGTGTTCGGCGTTATCGCCACCGACGAGAAAATATATTGTTTTGCAAACGGCAGATATTTCGTCTATACTAAAGACGGGAAATACCTGCGCATGTATGAGCTGGGCTACGCGGCGGACGGCGTGCAGCGCGCCATCCCGGGCCATGTGTTTCTGACACAGGGGTCTTCCATCGTTTTAATGACGCTGCCATAAGGAGACACGGCAGAACCATGAACTGGGTTAACATATTCTTTATACTGGTTATCGCCATCACGGTTTTGGAAGGGCTGCACCGCGGTTTTCTGCATTCCGCCCTGAGCCTGGGCACATTCTTTCTGTCCATTATCACCGCTTTTTTGCTGGGCCCCGTGGTGTCTTCCGCTTTTAAGGCCGACCGCACGATATTCAGCTTTCTGCTGTACTACACCGAAGGCGCCGAAAAGATTGCCAACTTTGAACATTCCCGGATGCTGATCAGCGACCTGACGCCGGCGCAGGTGGACGCCATCATCGCCAACTCCAGCGTGACCGAGCCGTTTGCCACGCTGATCCGCCAGAATGTGGCCACCAAAGCCTTCGTGAGCAGCGGCATGCAGACCATCGGCGAGTACTTCAACATGACGATGGTGTGCGTCGTGCTCAACATACTGTCCTTCGCTTTGGTGTTTCTGATCGCGCGGCTGGTGTACGGCTTTATACTGGGCGCCGTCAATTACACCGTGCGGTTTCCCGAACTTCGGCAATACGACCGTCTGACCGGGGCGCTGTTCGGCGCCACGCGCGGCGTTCTGGCCTGCTTCCTAATCGTGATGCTGGTGCCCGTCGCGATGCTGTTTATTCCGGTGGACAAGGTGATCGATTATTTCATGAGTTCGTCGGTGGGCATGTTCTTCTACAACAACAACTTCTTCCTGCACCTGATTCCCGGCACCGTCTAGCATACAGAATTGTTTCACGTGAAACAACCAGGCCCGCAATGCGACCTGGCTGTTTTTATTAACCGCAATGTTTCACGTGAAACAATCTACCTTTCGGTGGTCAGTAACTCATATAGGCTTTCCAGCTGTTCCGAGGAATAATAACTGAGTATGATTTTGCCCTGCTTCAAATTGCCCGTGATCTGGACACGGGTACCCAGCGCTGAGGACAGCGTGTTCTCAGCCGACTCGATTTCCGGAACCGGCTGCCTCTTTCGGCGGGGTTTCGGCGCTTCGCTGTATGATTTGACCATCTCCTCCACCGCGCGCACCGACAGCCCTTCCGCGACGATCTTTTTGGCAAGGCGCAGTTTGCTCTCGTCGCTCTTCAGCGCCACCAGGCAGCGGGCATGGCCGCTGGACAGTTCGCCGGATTCCACTAGGGCTCGCACGCTCTCCGGCAGCGTGAGCAGGCGCAGCGTGTTGGCCACCGCGCTTCTGGATTTGCCCAGCCGCGCCGAGAGCTCTTCTTGCGTCAGATTATGCTCAGACATCAGCATCTGCATGGCCTGGGCCTCTTCAATGGGGTTGAGGTCTTCGCGCTGGAGGTTTTCCACCAGCGACACTTCCATCAGCTCCGCGTCGGAATATTCCTTGACCACGACGGGAACGGTTTTAAGACCCGCCATGCGCGCCGCACGGTAGCGCCGCTCGCCCGCGATGATGGAATATCGGTCGCCCACCCGCCGCACGATGAGCGGCTGCACGATGCCGTATGTTTTTATGGACTGGGCGAGGCCTTCGAGCGCCTCTGTGTCGAAATGCTTGCGCGGCTGGTCGACATTGGGGTCTATCTCGTTGACGTCAACTTCCCGGACGCCCGACATGCTGGCCGAAGAGGTATTTATATCCTCGTCGCTGATCAGCGCGCCCAAACCTTTTCCCAATCTCTGCTGTCTCACGAATTCTTCCCTCCGTTATAGTTGATAACCTCCTGGGCAAGTTCATTGTAGCACTGCGCGCCCAGGCAGGTCGCATCGTACCGGATGATGGGCAGCCCGAAGCTGGGTGCTTCCCCCAGCCGAACGTTGCGCGGAATGATCGTCCGATAGACCTTGTTCTTGAAATACTTCTTGACCTCCTCCACGACCTGAGCAGACAGATTGGTTCGGCTGTCGAACATCGTCAGCACCACGCCTTCCACTTCCAGGCCTGGATTGAGGCGGGATTTGACCAGCTTGACGGTGTTGATGAGCTGGGAAAGCCCTTCCAGCGCGTAATACTCGCATTGTATGGGCACAAGTATTTTGTCCGCAGCGGTCAGCGCGTTGACGGTGATCAGCCCCAGCGACGGGGGGCAGTCCATGAATATGAAGTCGTACTCGTTGCGGATGTTCTTCAGCGCCATCTTCAGTATCTGTTCGCGCGCGATGCGGGGAACCAGCTCGATTTCGGCGCCCACCAGGTCAATATTGGCGGGGATGATATCCAGCGTGCTGATAATCGTTTTGCATACAGCCTGCCGGGCGGGAAGGCCGTTGATCATGACATCGTATATGGAATGGCGCAGCTGTGATTTCTCGATGCCCAGGCCGCTGGTGGAGTTGCCCTGGGGGTCCACGTCGATGAGCAGCACTTTATAGCCGCGGTCCGCAATGCAGGCGCTTAAGTTGATGGCTGTCGTCGTTTTTCCGACGCCGCCTTTCTGATTGACAATTGCGATAATTTTGGCCATCCAAGCAGTCCTCCGTGTTGATAGGCTCATTATAAAACAAACAGACACCATTTAAAAGGACAAATATATTTTCACCTTGTGTGGGCTGTGCGGGCCTGGGGTCCCGAAAAGCGCACCTTTTTGGGTCAATCATAGCCCGTCTTGCCCGAAATTAAATAAGACTATTACACTTAAATATTTTATCACATATACATACCATATTGTACTCTGCATAACTCTATGTTAATATCTACTCGGACAACCGTCCGAGAAACGAGCAGGAACAACTGCATGGCGAAGAAACCGTCGACACAATTTGAGGGCAACCGTCTTGCCATACTCAGAGCCGCGTCGGAGCTGTTCTGCCGGCAGGGCGTTCATGCCGCCAGCATATCGGAAATTGCCAGGACGGTGAAGCTCTCCAAAGGCACCGTTTCGTATTACTATCCGTCCAAGGATCACCTGATATACGAGGTGACGGATTTTCATCTCTCCGAGGTGACGGACAGCCTGTTCGCATGGATGGGCGCCGTGTCGCCCGGTATGCCGATAAGTCAAGTGCTGGAAAGCTTTTTCGCGCATGCGTACAGCACCGAGGAAAAATGCCGGCTGCACATCTGCCTGCTTTCCGACGCGATGCTCGGCAATGAGGCGATTCGCCGGCTGCTGACTTTCAGTCTGTCCAAATGGCGCGCCATGGCGGAAGCCGGGCTGCAAAAAAGCGGCTGCGCGCATTACGGAGCTGTCGCGGACGCGCTTTTCGTGGCTCTGGAAAGCGTGATATTAAGACGCGCCATGGGCGATGCCGATTTAAAGATAGGCGAGACCTGCGCCCACATTGCAGAACACGTATAAAACCGCAGCATGCGGCCATATTGACAGCGGGAAGGAGATACTCATGGAAAAGACCATACTGCTACTGGGCGATTCGTTATCCAAAGGCATCGTGCTGAACGAAGAGCAGAACAGGTATACCATACTGCCCGACAACTTTTTCTCGCTGCTGTCGCAGTCTGTAAACGCTCGGATGATTAACGCATCGCGGTTCGGCTCCACTGTGGTGCAAGGCCAGAGATGGCTGGAGATCAAGATGGAAAAATACGACCCGGACATCGTGGTGATTGAGTTTGGCGGCAACGACTGCGACTTCCGCTGGGACGACATCGCCGAGAACCCCACAAAGGACCATATCCCCAACACGCCTCTCGATGTGTTTGAGGAGAAGCTCGCCTATATGGTCGATTACATAAGGCAGCACGGCAAAACGCCGGTGCTGGCTACGCTGCCTCCCATCTCTGCGGACAGCTACTTCAAATGGTTCACCAGCAGCGCCCACGAAAAGGGCGCGAGAATATTAAAATGGCTTAAAGGCGTGTGGCGGATTTACTGGTGGCAGGAGCGCTATTCCAACTGCATCGAATATATCGCCCGGGTCAAAAAAACCGCCTGCATCGATATCCGCCGTGCCTTCCTGAAAGGACGCGAGTTCGTCCAGTACATCTGCGCCGACGGCATCCACCCCAACCGCGAAGGGCACCGGTTGATATTTGAAACGGTGATGAGCTACATCCGGGAGAACGCGTCTTACCTGCTGCCTTCGTCGATATAATCCTATTTATGCTCCTTGTCCTTCATGGAAGGACATTTTTTGTTGAAACTCGGATTTCCGGCCCAGCTGCCGGTTATTGCCAAGATGACGGCACTGTCAAAAAACAGATGCCCCTTGCCTGTTTCTGTGTTATAATGGGCGGCATGAAGATAAGCAGATCGCAGATCGTATGGGGCATCGTGCTGGTCGCCATCATCGCGGCGCTGGTAGTGCTCTATATTGTCGGCAGGAACAACGGGTGGTTTACCGTGTTCGAGAGCCGCGAGAGCCTGAGGGCATATGTGGAGTCCTTTGGCAGCTGGGCGCCTCTTGCGTTTGCTGCGCTGCAGTTTATGCAGGTGATCATCTCGCCGATACCCGGCAACCTCACCACGGTGATGGGCGGCATACTGTTCGGCTTCTGGCGCGGCTTTCTATTGTCGCTGCTGGCCATTTTTTTAGGCTCGGTATGCGCTTTTCTTCTGGGCAGGGCTTTCGGCCGGCCGCTGGTGGAGCGCGTTGTCGGCAAATACGTGGTTGACAAATACCTGGGCACCGTGTCTTCGCGCCAGCTAGCGGTGCTGATACTGATGTTCCTGTTTCCCCTGTTTCCCGACGACGTGCTCTGCATGATCGCCGGACTGACCGCCATGCGGCTCCGCACGTTCGTGGTGGTGATGGTATTGACGCGGCCCTGGGGACTGCTGGTGTCCGCGCTGGTGGGCGCAGGCCTCATATCCGTCAGCATACCGCTGTGGGGATGGATTATCATCGGCGTTTTTGGCGCGGCGCTGTTTGTGCTGGCAATCAAATACGCCCCTCAGATCGAGGAGCGCATGCACGGTTGGCTGAAAAAGCTGATACGCGACAAGGAGCATATCAGCTGACAGTATTTGTCTTGACGGGCAGCACCAGATAGAAGTAGCTCTCTCCCTTGATCGGGTGGATGACGCACGGGCTGATGCTGGTGTTGAAATCCATCACGATTTCCTCGTCTTCCACCTCTTTGAGCACATCCAATAGGTAGCGCGCGTTGAACGCGATGGAAAGATTCTTGCCTGTCAGGCGGATGCCGATTTCTTCGCGCACCTTGCCCACCTCGGAATCCGACGTGATCGTCATCAGGTCTTTTTCAATCCTTAAATTGACGAGGTTGGTCTTGGACTGTCGAGCCAGTATGCTGGCGCGCTCCAGGCTGCCGTGCAGCGCCTGGCGCGATACGATCACCCGGGTGGCGTGCTCGGTGGGCAGTATGTTCCTGTATTTGACGTAGTCGCCCTGCAGCACGCGCGTGACGATCTCGACGTTATCGCACACCACGGCGACCATCTTCTCCGACGCGTAGACGTACACCGGCGTGTCGTCATCCGGTATGATGTGCGCCACTTCCCGCATCGATTTGGCGGGCACCACGACATCCCTGAACGCCGAATCCCCTGTCAGCATTTCCTCGCGGATGGCAAGCCGGTACCCGTCCAGCGCCACCATGCGCATCCGGCTGTCCTCGCACTCCAATAGTATGCCGGTAAGGATCGGCTTATCTTCGCTGACCGACGTGGCAAACACCGTCTGATTGACCATGCTGACGAACTGCCGCGCGAGCAGCAGCTTCATGTTCTCCCTGATGTATTCCGGAAACGCCGGGTACTGCTCCGCGCTGACAAAGCACAGCGTCGCCCGCGACGAGCCGCATTCGATGACCGCGTTGTTGCCTTCCGTATAGAGCGCGATCTCTTCAGCGTCAAACTTGGCGAGCAGTTCGCTGAGTATGCGGGCTGTCAGCACCACTTCGCCCGGCTCAGCGACGTCGGCCTGCATTGTGCACTTGATGGACAGCGTGCCGTCGCTGCCATACAGCGTCAGGACATTATCTTTTGCCTGTATTTTGATGCCTTCAAGATAATAGACAGGCGATTTGACGGGAACAGCTTTGACGACGTCGTTAACGCATTTCTGCAGCTCGGTTTTATCACAATGTATCCTCATTTTCGTGCTCCTTTGATCTTTTTGCCGTGATGCTCTATCAATAGTTTATTAAGCAGCAGTAGTCGTAGTAGTCTGTGTTGAAAAAGTGGACAACTGCTTTTTTGCCGATAAGTGTCGCGATTGCCGCGAGGACAGGCGGCGCGCATTTTGGACAGTCGGCTGTGCAATGGCTGCCGGATGGATGGGGACAAGCTGTCGGGTTGAAAAATGGAGGCCCCAGAATATCAACAGCTTATCCACGCTATTCCCGCAGCTTGGCTATAAAGTCATCCACCAGCACCTTGGTTTCGATATTTGTGGTCATCTCCTTTTCAATTTTTTCGTAGGCGTATTTAACCGTGGTGTGGTCACTCTTGCCATAGAACTCCGCGATGGCTTTGTAGGACATGTCCATCAGCCGGCGCGTGAGGTACATGGCGATCTGCCGCGGATAAGCCACGCTCTTGTGCTTTTTACTGCTGATGATGTCGTCTTCGGATATCTCAAAATACTCGCACACCGGCTGCAGTATCTGCTTGGGCGTGATGCGGCGCGAGTTACCGGATGTCAGAAAATCGCGTATGGCGATTTCCGCTTCCATCAGGTTGGGAGACCGGCCGTTGAGCGCCGTGTACGCGATAATCTTTTTCAGCGCGCCCTCCAGCGAGCGGATGTTGGACGAAACCTTGGTGGCAATAAGGTCCAGTATTTCATGGC
>JAAXZP010000293.1 GCA_012719815.1 Christensenellaceae bacterium | reverse complement strand
CCAGTTGACCGGGGCGGCCTTGCGGTAAGCCAGGCCCCGCTTGTAAAGCTGCAGGAAGCACCACTGCGTCCATTTATAGTATTCCGGCAGGCAGGTTTTGATCTCGTAATCCCAGTCGAACATCGCGCCCATCTCGCGGAGCTGCTTCTCCATGGTCTCGATGTTGCTGAGCGTGGAATCTTCCGGGTGGATGCCCGTTTTGATGGCGTAGTTTTCCGCGGGCAGGCCGAAAGCGTCGAAGCCCATCGGCTGGAACACTTCCCAGCCCTGCATGCGCTTAAAGCGCGCATACGTATCGGACAGGCCGTAGTTGTACCAGTGGCCGAGATGCAGTTTGGCGAAGGACGGATAGGAGAACATCTCGAGGATGTACTTTTTCTTATCCACGCGGTCGCGGTTGAATTTATAGAGCCCCGTTTCTTCCCAGCGTTTCTGCCACTTTCTTTCTATCTGCAAAAAATCCATGTTAAAACTACTCCCCAATATTTCGCTTGGAACATTTACTGGAACATTATTATATATTATCTTGAAAAAATCAAGAAAAAACGCCGGAGAGCCATTCACCGGCGTTCGAGTAAGATGCCAATCAGTCAGCTGGTTTGTTCCAGTCCGAATTTCTTTTTCAGGTCCAGCTTGTAGGTGCGGTATGTGCGGTAGTGCTTGCCGCCTGCTCTTTCGATGCCCAGACGCGAGGCCAGGTTGGTTTCGTCGATGCACGACGCTTCAAAGAAATCAAGCTGAGTTTCCAGCCAGTCCTTATAGACCTCTAAATACATCGCGTAATTGACCCCCAGGTGCTGGTAGTTTCGGTCCACCATCTGCACAATGCCGCGCGCGCCTTTGATTTTGCTCTTATAGTACAGGTATTTGAGCCAGCCGATGGGCAGTATCTTGCCGTTCATGTGCTTTAGCACCTGATTGTAGTCGGGCAGCGCCACCATGAAGCCGATGGGGATGTCGCCCTTGCGCGCGATATAACAGTAATGGCCGTCGTAGAACGGCAGCAGGTTCTTGAACTCGCTGATGACCGCTTCCAGCGACGGCGTCACCAGGTAGTCCCACTCCTCGGGCACGCTGTTTTGCAGTATCCTGTGGATATCCCGCGCTTCGTTTTCAATGTCCTTCACGTTGAGCTTATCCACGCGGAAACCGCCCTTTTTCTTGGCATATTCCACCGCCCGAACGTACTTTTCGATGTTGAACTCTTTGGGGTCGAATATGTAAGCGTAATGGTCATCGTTCTTCTCGAAGCCGTACTTTTCCACGAGCTTCGGATAATAGCTCTTGGTGTATGCGTTCAATAGCACCGGCGGACCGTCGTTGCCCATGATCACGAAGCCCTTGCGGTCGTCGCCGTTGCAGGGGGAAAGCGGGCCGATCATGCGGTCCATACCTTTCTCCAAAAGCCATGCGCCCGCCGCGTCCAGCAGCGCTTTTGCGGCCTCTTCGTCGTCGATGCATTCAAACATCGAGAAGAAACCCTGCTTAAAGCCGCGCACGCGGTTGAGTTCCTCGTCGATGGCCACCATGACGCGGCCTACCGGCTTTTTGTCCTTATAGACCATGAAAAAGGTGTATTCGCCGTTTTGAGCGAGCGGGTTGCCTTTACCTTTCAGCATCTTTTTGGTATCCGATTTGAGCGGCGGTACCCAGTTCTTGTCGCCTTTGTAGAGCTTAAACTCCAGATTGATGAATTTTTTTATATGACGCGATTTTTTCTTGAGTACCTTCACCTCATACATCCTATATGTCACTCCCCAACCAATGTGCTCACCATGATGAGCGTAGTAAATAATAATATAACAGAATACGCTTTTATGGCAATGACAAAAATATGACTATACCGATCTATTAAAACTTATTTCCGGACAATGCAGCACAATTATACATTTACGGCGCTGCGGCAAAAAATTTTTAAAGGCGGCGGCTGACCTGGTCTTTGCCCCCACATCCGCCGGCCGGGCAGTTCGCTCATAAGGGCTTTCCCCTCCCCACTACTGTGCCTCTCGGAATTTCTTCCGGCCGGACTGACCACTAAACCGCGCCATGCTCACCGGCGTTTTGCCGGTTTACGTGGGTCGTTTCGCCCGCGGCTGGCCTCGACTTTCAACCACAGACCCACCGCCTTTAAAAGCGATTATAAGCTCTGGTTTTTTGCGTGTCAAACCGTGCTGTTTTAAAAAACGGCGCGCCATGCGGCGCGGGCATAAGACAGATGAGCGAAAAACCGGCGTGGTTGATTTATTCCGCCCACGTGTTATAATATCAATGGCTTTAAAGCGGCTTTAACGCCGGCAGGGCCTAATTTTCACGGAGGTGGTATGCGTGGACGCAGACCCTATATTGTGCGAACTCATGACACGCGGCGCGCGTACCCCGGCGCAGGCCTAGACGACGCGCGCCGCCAGCTAAGGAAAGGCGGTGCTTACCCATGATACAGTATTATAAGACGGTGGAAGGGCAGCTTCTTGAGCAAAACTGCGCTTCCCCCGGCGTATGGATTCACCTGAACCGGCCTACGAAAGAGGAAATTGAGGAGGTATGCGCCCAGACGGGCGTTTTAGTCGACCTTTTAACCGCCGCGCTGGACGAAGAGGAAGCGGCGCGCATCGAGCGCGAGGAAGACCAGACGTTGGTGCTGGTCGACATCCCGGTGGTGGAGCCGGAAGGCACGTCGTTTGTGTACAACACGATTCCGCTCGGCATCGTGTTGCTGGACAACATGGTCATTACCGTGTGCCTGGAGGATACGACAATTATCGAGGACTTTATGGAGAACCGTGTCAAGGGCTTTGATACCTGCAAAAAGACGCGGTTTGTGCTGCAGCTTTTGTACCGCACCAGCACGAAGTTCCTGCAGTACCTCCGACAGATCGACAAGGCCAGCACCCAGGTGGAGACGGCGCTGCATAAGTCGATGAAAAACCGCGAGCTGATCCAGATGCTCAAGCTGGAAAAATCGCTGGTTTATTTTTCGACGTCGCTGAAAGGCAATGAAGTGGTGCTGGAGAAGATGCTCAAGACCAATTTCATCAAGCGCTACCCGGATGACGAGGACCTTTTGGAGGACGTCATCATTGAAAACAAGCAGGCTATTGAGATGGCGGCGATTTACCGCGAAATATTGACCGGTACGATGGACGCGTTCGCCTCGGTGATATCCAACAACCTCAATATCGTGATGAAGCTTCTCACTTCCATCACGATTATTATGGCCGTGCCCACGATGGTCGCCAGCCTGTGGGGCATGAACGTGCCCGTGCCCTTTCAGCATGTGCCAACCGGGTTTTACATCGTGCTTGGCATCTCGCTTGTCATCACGGCGATCGTTGCGCTGGTGCTGTGGCGAAAAAAGATGCTATGAATGCCATGACATGACGGGTGATGCAAAATGCCACTGCTGAAGTTTATCTGCGAAGACTGCGGTCATATATTTGAGGAACTGACCTCGGCGGACAAAAAGCCGCCCTGCCCTAAGTGCGCTTCGCCGCGCGTGGCGCGCTGTTACCAGGGCAAGTGCTTTTTCGGCGCCAGCGGCAGCTCCAAGGGTACAGGAGGGGGCTGCAGCGGCGGCAACTGCATCGGCTGCAGCGGCTGCTCATAAGGAACTGTTGCCATGCATGAGGGGCATCGCGACCGGCTGACGAAGCGTTTCATGAGCGGGGGGTTCGAGGGCTTTGCGGAGCACGAGCTGCTGGAATTCCTGCTGTTTTACGCTTTGCCGCGCGTGGATACCAACAGCATCGCCCACCGGCTGATCGACCGTTTCGGCAGCCTGGCCGGCGTGCTGGAGGCCGACCCCAAAGACCTCATGCAGGTAAAAGGCATCGGCCCCAAAGCGGCGGCGTTTCTCGCGATGCTGCCGGAAGCTTTCCGCGCCTATGAGCGCAGCAAGCTGGGGAAGCGGCCCTGCATACGCTCTATCCGTGAGGCCTGCGCTTTTGCGAAGGCGTTGCTTTACGGCAAGCCGGTGGAGCAGATTTATGTGATCTGGCTGAACGCGCAGAACCGCGTGATTCATTCGGAGCGGCTGTCGGAGGGCAGCGTGTCTGAGTCGCCGGTGCATATCGGCCGCATTGCGGCGGCGGCGCTGCGCCATCATGCGGTGCGGTGCATCGTCGCGCACAACCATCCGGGCGGCAGCGTGCGCCCGTCGCCCGCCGATATCCGCGCGACGCAGGATATACTGCGCGCGCTCGCGGTGCTGGGCATCGAACTGGTGGACCATATCATCGTCAGCGACAGCGCGACGTTCAGCTTTCAGGCGGATTCCATGCTGGAACGAAACCTGCCGGGCCGCGACGTTTATGCGGCGGAATATGCCTGCGTGCGCCAGTTTGCCGAAGTGCTGGCCGAGCAGGAGAACGGGCAATAAGCTCACAGGAGGTTCGATAGATGACCATCACATTCCGGGCTGTGGATAAGCCCAGCGCAGAGCTGCTCTCCAATATACTGGATATCGAGCAGGAAGCGTTTGGCGACGCTGCGCTGAACGAATATGTTATCGTGCCGCTGATGCGCTACGGCAAGGTTTACATCGCGGTGGACGAGGACGACGTGCCGGTGGCCTGCGCCTATTTCATGCGCAGCATGGCGGACATCTCCGTCGCTTACCTCATGAGCGTGGCGGTGCTGCCGATGTTCCGCGGGCAAAACGTGGGAACCGCGCTATTGAATTACGCTCTGGCCAACCTGAAACGCTACGGCATCACGCGCGTGATGCTCACGGTGGACCCCGCCAACTTCAACGCATTGTCCGTCTACCGCGAGAAGCTGGGCTTTACCGTGGTGGACAGCGTGAAAGACGAATACGGTCCCGGCGAGGACCGGCTGGTGATGTCCAAAGACCTTTAATTAACAGAAAATAAAAGTCCTGTTCATATATTCTTCATAATGAATCCTTATTATAGGAAATGGCAACAGGGCAACCAGCAATTTATATAGAAAAAAGCGTGTGGCAATTAAGTCGCATGCTTTTTTCATGTGTTTCGGCAATATCAGGTTATGCTGCTGCAGCCTGTTCTCTTTCCGGCTTATTCTGCTATAATGGGCTGGAGAGGTGAACACATGAGACTGGATAAATTCCTGAAGGTTTCCCGCGTGATTAAGCGGCGTACCGTGGCGGCGGAGGCGTGCGACAAGCAGCGCGTGTCCGTCAACGGGCAGATAGCCAAGCCGGGTAAAGACTTAAAGCCGGGCGACATCGTTGAGGTGCGTTTCGGCTCGGGCGCGCTCAAATTCCGCGTGCTGCACACCGCCGAGACGGTGCGCAAGGAGGAAGCCTCTTCGATGTACGAAATACTGGAGGACAGCCACCATGAGTAAGACCTTCGGTATCGTTCTGGCCGCAGGCGCCGGGCGGCGCATGGGCCGCGACAAGATGATGCTGAAGCTGGGCGGCAAAAGCGTGCTGGTCCGTTCGCTGGAAGCGATGCAGGACAGCGAGTGCTTTGACCATATACTGCTGGTGTGCCGGGAGGACGGCATGAGGGAAGCGGACGCCGCCGCGTGCAGGGCGCTGCGCATACCATATACGCTGATCGCAGGGGGCAGCGAGCGCCAGTATTCGGTGGCCAACGCCCTTGCGGCCATCGAGGAGGAGGGCATCGTCGCGGTGCACGATGCCGCGCGCTGCTTCGTTTCCCCGGCGGACATCCGCGCCTGTGTGGAAAAGGCGCGCGAGACGGGCGCCGCCGCGCTGGGAGAGCGGCCAAGGGATACCATCAAGACGGTGGAGAACGGCGTCATCACCGGCACCATCGACCGCAGCAGGCTGATTAACGTGCAGACGCCGCAGGTGTTTTCTGTCAGCCTGCTCAAGCGGGCGCACGATAACGCCGACACGGACGGCTTTTTGGGCACTGACGACTGCATGCTGGTGGAGCGGCTGGGGCACCCGATCAGCTATATTGCGGCCACGGGGCCCAACCTCAAGCTCACGACGCAGGAGGACATCGCGCTGGCGCAGTATCTCGCCGGGGCGTCGGTGCGCACCGGCCTGGGGTATGACGCGCACCGGCTGGTGACCACCCGGCCGCTGATACTGGGCGGCGTGGAAATACCGCACACCCACGGCCTGTTGGGCCACAGCGACGCCGACGTGCTGACCCACGCCATCATGGACGCGCTGCTGGGCGCGGCGGCGCTGGGCGACATCGGCCGGCATTTCCCCGGCACAGACGAGTTCAAGGATATCAGCAGCCTGGTGCTGCTGGCCCGCGTGCGCAACCTCGTCGAGGAGGCGGGCTATTCCATCATCAATGTGGACGCCACTGTCGTGATGCAGCGCCCCAGGCTGGCGCCGTATATCGGCCGGATGCGGGAGCGCATCGCTGAAGTGCTGGGCGTGGAAGTGGGCGCCGTCAGCATCAAAGCCACCACCACCGAAGGGATGGGCTTCGAAGGCAGGGGAGAGGGCGCTTCCGCTACCGCCATAGCAACGATCATCGGCTAAGGCTTTTTCCTTAACTCAGTGGAAAGGCTGAAGATGTGCTGAAAAAAACAGGAATGCAAAAAGGGGATTGTGATAATCCCCCTTGTTTTTTTGTGCAAATGTCATCCCGCTGCGGGAAATATCAGTATTCGCCGCCCGGCTGGTCGCTGAGCTCCATGAATTGCGTGTATTCGCCGCGCCAGGCCACGTTGATGTCGCCGATGGGGCCGCTTCTCTGCTTGGCCACGATGATCTGCGTGATGTCGTTGTCCAGTTCGTGGTTGTAATAGCTCTCGCGGTGGATGAACAGCACCACGTCGGCGTCCTGCTCGATGCTGCCCGATTCGCGCAGGTCGGAGAGCATGGGGCGCTTGGTGTCGCGCTTCTCGCTGGCGCGGGACAGCTGCGACAGCAGAATGACCGGCAATTCCAGCTCCTTGGCCATGATTTTCAGGCTCCGGGTCATGCCGGAGATCTCCTGCTGGCGGTTTTCACGGCGCTCCTTGCCCGTCATCAGCTGCAGGTAGTCGATCACGATGAGCCCGAGGCCCGCCTCCTTTTTGAGCCGCCTCGCCTTTGCGAGCATCTCCAGCACGGTGATGGTGGGCGAGTCGTCGATGTAGATGGGCGCCACGCTCAGCTTTTCGATGCCCAGCCGCAGCTTTTCAAAGTCCTCGTAGGTGAGCCCGCCGTTGCGCATTTTCTGGCTGTCCACCAGCGACTCGGCGCACAGCATGCGCAGAGCGAGCTGCTCGCGCGACATCTCCAGCGAGAATATGGCAACAGGGATATGGTGTTTGACCGCCACGTTTTGCGCGATATTGAGCGCGAAGCTCGTTTTGCCCATGCCCGGACGTCCGGCGATGATGATGAGCTGGGATTTCTGCAGGCCGGACAGCTTTTTGTCCAGCAGCCTAAAGCCGGTGGGGATGCCCAGAAGGCCGGTTTTGTTCTGCGCAGATTCGCCGATGATCTGGTAGCCTTCCAGCAGCGCCTTTTTGATGTGCTCCAGCGAATCGCGCCGCTGCTTGACGGCGATTCTGTAGATCAAATCGCCCGCGCGGTTGACGACCAGGGCCGCGTCCTCCTCCGAAGTGGCGGCGTCCCGGATGATCTGGTTGCCCGCCTCGATAAGCGACCGCAGCACCGATTTCTGCTGGACGATGTCCACGTAATACTGCACGCTCGCCGCGCTGGGCACGCTGCCCGCGAGATCCGCGATGTACAGAGTGTCGTCCGGGTCGGTGAGCATCCCTCGACGCTCCATGCGGTCTACCACCGTCACGATGTCGATGGGCATGCCCGCTTCCGACAGCTCCGCCATCGTCTCGAATATCAGCTGGTTGCGGCGGGAGTAGAAATCCTGCGGCGTGAGATGTTCCAGTGCGATAAAAACAGCCCGGGGATCCAGAAACATGCTCCCCAGCACGCTGCGTTCCGCCTCTATGTTGTGCGGCGGCACAAAGGCCGTTTGGTTTTGCTCCATGGCACCTCTTTGTTGGATTTGTTATTCAGCCGCTTCGACGGACACCACGATATCGGTGGATATGCCGGCGTGCAGCTTGATCTGAACCGCGAATTCGCCCAGGTCCTTGATGTTTTCCTCCAGCACGATGCGCTTTTTGTCTATTTCGATGCCGTGCTGAGCCAGTATGGCGTCGGAAATTTCCTTGGCGGTGACGGAGCCGAACAGCCGGCCGCCCTCGCCGGATTTCGCCTTGACGACGACGCGCATGCCCTTGAGCCTTTTCGCGGCTTCCTCGGCGGACAGCCTCTCCAGCATTTTGCGGTTTTCAAGGGCTTTCTGCTGCTGCTTGGCGACGTTGAGGTTATGCGGCGTCGCCTCTTTGGCCAATCCCTTGGGAATCAGGTAGTTGCGCGCATAGCCGTCGCTCACCGTGATGACGTCGCCGGCGTAGCCCGTGCCCTTTATATCTTTCGTCAGTATCACTTTCATCGTTTATCCCTCTTTCATATACTCTTTCGTGTATTTATTGATGGCCTCTTTGAGCTGCGTTACGGCCTCCACCACATCGGCGCCCGGCAGCTTGACCGCCGCCACGGTGGCGTGACCGCCGCCGCCCATGCTTTCCAGTATGAGCTGCACGTTGACTTCGCCCAAAGACCTTCCGCTGATGACCACATTGTCGTCCACGCGGCTGACCACGAACGACGCGATGATGCCGCGGATGGTCAGCAGGGCGTCCGCCGCCTGCGCCACGATGAGCGACGTTTTGGACAGGCCTTCCGGGCACACCGCGATGGCCACGCCACCCATGATCTCCGCGTTTTTGACGATCTCCGTTTTCGCGAGGAACGTATTAAAATCGTCCTGGACCAGCTGTCGTGTGACCGTGGTGTCCGCCCCCAGGCGGCGCAGGTAGGACGCCGCCTCGAACGTGCGCACGCCGGTGTTGAACGAAAACCCTTTGGTGTCCAGCGTGATGCCGCACAGCAGCGCCTCGAGTTCAACGGGCAGCGGCTTCAGATCGTCGCCGAAGTATTGCATCAGCTCGGTGACCAGCTCGCAGACGGAAGACGCATTTGTGTCGTGGTAGAACAGCGCCGCGTTTTCGATGCCGGACGTGCCGCGGATATGGTGGTCGATCACCACCAGCGTGTCCGCCATCTCCAGCAGGCGGGGCGCTACCGTAAAGTCCGCCAGCTGCGTGTCCACCACCACCAGCATGCTGGACGGGCTGATGCGCATGGCAGCTTCCTGCCCGGACAGTATGCTGGAAGCGTAAACATCGGTGGACCGTATTCTCTCCATCAACAGTTCGATGGACGGGTTGGGATTGTCAATGACCAGGTACGCCTTTTTGCCCACGTGGCGCGCGCACGCGCAGATGCCCATCGACGCGCCGATGCAATCGAGATCCGGCGTTTCATGGCCCATCACGAAAACGTCGCTGCACTGCTCCATCAGGTTGCGCAGCGCGTGGCTGATCATGCGCGATTTGACCTTGCTGCGGCGGAAAACCGTCCGGGTGGCGCCGCCGAAGAACGAGAACTGGTCGCCCTGCTTGATGACGGCCTGGTCGCCGCCGCGGCTCAGCGCCAGCTCCAGCGCTTTGCCCGCATAGTCGCCGGATTGCTCCAGCGTGTCGCCCACGCCGATCGCGATGGACAGCGTGGGGGAGTACACCGACTTGATTTGGCGCACTTCGTCCAGTATGCCAAAGCGCGTATTCCTAAGTGTGGAGAGATACCGGCGCTCGAACACGCACAGGTAGCGGCCGCGGTCCACACGCGCAAAATACCCCGATACCGATTTGGCCATCGCCGCCACGCGGCGATCCACCGCTGCCACCAGCTCCGTCAGCTCCGTCTGCTGCACCTCGGCTGCCAGTTCGTCGTAGTTGTCGATCAGCACATGGCACACAATGGGAAGAAAATGCTGGTACAGCTTTTTGGCTTCCACGCTGTTTTCCGGATCGATCAAGCGGTAGAGAAAAAGTTCCCTGCCCCGGTTGTGCAGCACGGTCAGTTCCTTTTTGTAGGCCTTGCCGTCGATGACGACCTTCTTGTCTTTGTCCGGCTTGCTGATGCCGGGGATCATGCGCTCGATGTTGCGCATCGCCCCGAAGCCCACCAGGTTGCGGAACGTGAGGTTGGCCCATTTAACGCTGCCGGAAGGCGTTACCAGCGCGGTGGGTATGGCCATCGTGTTGAGGTAGGTGGATTTCTCCGGTTCGGAGAGCGCTTTCATCACCAGTTGCTGACACCGGATGCGGCGCAGCGTGACCAGCAGGACATACAGCACGATTAAAAGCAGCGCGGCCAGCAGCACCGCGATGCCCAGCCGATAATCGACAAAAAACGCCAATACGGCGGCTGCGCCCAGCGCACCGGAGAGGCAGATCACATCGGTTGTTAAAAACCGCACGCGCTTCTTCACGGCACCACACCGCCTTTCGTGCCCATCCGGACGCGCAGGTTTGCTATGTTCTCGAAGAGCCCCAGCCACATTAAAATATTACCCAGCATCGAGCTGATGATGAGGCCCAGCGCATGCAGTACCACCCGGGCCGCTTTGCCGATTTTGTGGCGCCGGTACAAAAAGTCAAGAAACGCCAGCCCCTGTACCGAGAGCACCAGGCCGTAGATGGACAGTACCGTTACCTCGAGTATCGCAAAGCCGGGCCAGCCGTAGCTGCTGCCGATGATGGCGAACAGGTAGCTGAGCGCAAAGTCCAGCCAGAAACGGCGGGGCAGCGAAAACTCGGCGAACGGCGGGATGGCGGCCACGTCGTTCCCGCGCTTTTTGCGCAGCGCGCGGGGGATGAGATAGCCCGTGAGTCCCATCAGCAGCGAGTAGCAGCCGATCATGCCGACAAGGTGGTAATTGAGCGCTTCCCGGAACACACCCACGAGATACGCGATGGCATCCGCCCGGGACGCAGAATCCAGCGCTGCCTGCGTGACGGCGCCCGTAAACAAATCGGGGATGCGCACCAGCTGGTATAAGCTTAAAACCTCGTCGTCGGAGAGGCCGGAGAAGGAGCCCTCCAGCTGGTTCGCAAGAAAATCTACGGGCAGCTGCCCTGTCATCAGCCACAGTGCGCCCACGCCCAGCAACACGCCGACAAGCGCTGCCGCGCCGGAAACCATCACGCTGTGGCGCAAACGTAGCCTGGCACGGACGGCATAGCCTGCCGCAAAAGCGAAAGGCGCGCAGACCGCCGCCAGTATCACGGCGAGGCGGCCATCCAGCGCGTAGCCCACGCCAAAGCACAGCGCCATCGCAAGAGCGCCCAAGGCATAACCGCCGCTTGCCACGGTAAACGCAAAAAGAGGCGGCAGCACCAGCATCGCCAATATCAAAAAATCCGGGCTCTTTATTGCCGGCAGCCCAAGAAACACCGCCAGCAACGCGATGGCGATCAGGGAACTGACGAGTACGCTCTTATAGTCTTCGTTTTTTGTCCTGTCCAAAACCCCGTGAAATCCCGCTTTCAAAATGTTTTTTCAGCAGAGACAGGTCCCCGTAAACGCTCTCCAGCTTATGGCCTTCCTTGATTCCCGTCTCTGCCTTTTCGATAATATCCGCGTCCAGTTCTTCGAAGCTGATGCCGCAGCGGCGCGCCAGCAGATAGGCGAGCAATACGACGCCGCCCAGCGTGTCCAATAGCTCGCTGCGGTCGCCGCCTGCGAGCGCAGCGCGCATGACATCGGCGGCTTCTCCGATGAACTCCGCTTTTAATACCTCGATCATTTTGGCGTTGGAGGCCACACTAACAGTCTGATGCATACAGATACCTCACCATATAGAAATGGCCCCAAACCCCCATAGCAGTGCCTTTATTCTATACCTTTTCCCCTGCAATAGTCAACGCGCATAGCTTTCAGTTGAACGCTGTTTTATAGGGATATTGCCAAAAGGGCTGTTTTTTGCCCTGCTGTGCTGTTTTGATTGGCGCTGCGGCGGGTGCGGCTGGCGCATGAATGGCAGCGCAGCCCCGCCCGCAGCAGAAAGAAATAAAAAACCGCACTGTGCATGCTCTGCGCGCGTGCGGCTTTGAGCCCATGGCAGGCTAAGCGCTGCGGTCCATAAGCAGCCTGTCCGCCATCAGCGCAATGAACTCGCCGTTTGTGGGCTTATCCTTGCTCGTGTAGATGTTATACCCCAGGAAATTATTGATATTTTCGATCTTCCCACGGGACCAGGCCACCTCTATCGCATGACGGATGGCGCGCTCCACCTTACTGGGGCTGGTGGCAAAAGGTTCCGCGATGCCCGGATACAATTTTTTAGTAATGGAATTGATGAGATCGGGTTGTTTGACGACCATTTTAATGGCTTCGCGCAGGAAATGATAACCTTTTATATGGGCCGGTATGCCTATGGATAAGAACACCGCCGTTATCTTCTCGTCCAATGTGCGTGATCGGACAGGCGCGGGCGTGCGCCGGGTGG
The DNA here is from genome assembly GCA_012719815.1 of Christensenellaceae bacterium. Lineage (GTDB taxonomy): Bacteria > Bacillota > Clostridia > Christensenellales > SZUA-584 > SZUA-584. The sequence goes on along the minus strand of JAAXZP010000293.1, from coordinate 217 downwards.
CGATGACGCGCTGGCCGAACATGTCCTGCACGCGCTTGTATAATATATCTTTGTTGAACGGTTTGATCAAATAGTCTCGTGCGCCCAGGTCGCAGGCGAGCTTGACCATCTTCTCGTTGCCCACTGCGGAGATGACGATGGTGGCAGGCATGGTCTCAAACTCTGAGGTGTTGAGACGCTCGAGCAGTGAAAGCCCGTCTGCCTCCGGCATGATCAT
>JAAXZP010000292.1 GCA_012719815.1 Christensenellaceae bacterium | reverse complement strand
GTTTTCACGCTGCAGGTTTTCGATGAGCGCGATGACTGCGCTGTCTTCGTCTATGGCGGGCTGCACGAACGCTTTGATATGCGTGAACCCCGCTTTGCAAACGGCGCGCCAGCGGCGCTCTCCTGCGATAATCTCATAGTAATTGTGGGCGAGCTTGCGCACCGTGATGGGCTGCAGCAATCCGTATTGCTTGATGGAATGCGCGAGCTCCGCAAGGCTTTCTTCCGTAAACACACGGCGCGGCTGATAAGGATTGGGGCGGATATAATTGACCGGAATGACCTCAAGCGTGCTGCTCTGACTTTTGTCCATGCAAAATTTGCGCAGATTATCTGTGCCGGGCTTCTGCATCTTCAACACTATTAAAACACTCCTTTACATGCGGACGCAGAGCGTCCAAAACAAATGATATGATAAGAAAAACAGATAATAATCTTTATATTTTAAAAACACAATTCGGCATTTTAATGGATAGTCCTTTACCCTCAACAATAACTCCTATAAAACGACATAAATAGTGGGAATTGAGGTAAAATTGCAACGGATTTGTCGAAATATTGCAAATATGCTATTTGTGATAGGTGCGGCCCGAGTTGATCATGAACGCCCGGTATATCTGCTCCAGCAGCACGATGCGGAACAGCTGGTGGGGCATGGTCAGGTCGGAGAACGACACGACGCGCACCGCGCGGGATTTGAGCGCGGGGGACAGGCCGTATGACCCGCCGATGGCAAATGAGAGGTCGTTTTCGTACTGCTTGACCAGGGCGGCAAATTCCGGGGAAGTCACGCGCTCGCCCTCGGGCGACAGCGCAACGAGCGCCCCGCGCACCGCGGATAAAAGCGCCTGGCTTTCCTCGGCGCAGGCTTTTTCCACCAGCGCTGCGGAGGGGTTCGCCGGGAGCGCCGCCTCCTTTTTTTCGATGATCTCGAGACGGCAGAAAGCGGACAGGCGCTTTGCGTATTCGTCCTGCGCCATGACCAGGTATTTTTCCTTCAGCTTGCCCACGCACAGCAGGCGGATATTGGGCACCGCGAGCCTCCTTCTACAAATAAAAGTGTTATCTGATCTGGAACCGGCCTGTCACGCGGTCGCGGAAGGCAAGGCCCAAGCTGATGTCGCGCCCCGGCGTGATGCCGTTTGCCAGCAATGCGTCGGTGACGGTGCGGAACGCGAGGTGCTCCGAGTTGTTCTCGCGCGAGAGGTGCCCCAGCAGTATGGACGAGACGCCCGCGTACGCGAGCCGCACGGCGGCTTCCGCTGCGTCGTCGTTGGACAGGTGACCGCGGCGCGACCTGATGCGCTGCTTGAGCTCATAAGGGTAGCGCCCGGCAATGAGCATCTCCAGATCGTGATTGGATTCCAGCAGCACCAGATCGCAGGCGTGCAGACGGCGCTCCACTTCCTGCGGGAAACAGCCGAGGTCGGTGGCGACCGCGAGGCGGCTGTGGCCGCTCGTCACGCAGTAGCCCACCGGGTCTGCCGCGTCGTGGGGGATCTCAAACGGTTCGATCAACAGGTCGTCGATGTAGAACGGCTCCTTGCCGATGACGCGCGCGAGCATGCTGCGCACGCTGCCCAGCTTGTCGCACGCGGCTTCCCATGTGGGCGCGGTGGCGTCTACCGGGATGTTGTACCGCCGCGACAGTATGCCCACGCCCTGAATGTGGTCGCTGTGCTCGTGGGTGATGAGTATGCCCTTGATGTCGTCCACGGTTTCGCCGATGCTGTGCAGCGCTTCTTCCAGCTTGCGGCCTGAGACGCCCGCGTCGATGAGCACCTTGGAGCGCTGAGAGCTGACCAGTATCGCATTGCCGGACGAGCCGGAGAACAGCGGAGTAAGACACAGTGCCATAGTGCGTATCCTTTCGTGAGTCGCTTTATTATAGCACACAGCATGCCGCGGGGCTATTGTTAATCCTCAAGCCGCGCAATTTATACGCGGGAAGCGGCGCGTCTTGATTCATGATGCGGCACTGTGTTATCGTTATCCCGAAGGAAGGTGGTAGGTATGGAGCGGTCGTGCGTGCAAGTATATACCGGGGACGGCAAGGGCAAGACCACCGCGGCGATGGGTTTGGCGCTGCGCGCTTTGGGC
>JAAXZP010000291.1 GCA_012719815.1 Christensenellaceae bacterium | reverse complement strand
GCGCAATATCGTGATTCCGACATTTGCGCAGATGAAAAACCCCGCGCTGATCGACGCTGGCGTTAAAGAGCAGCTGAAAAACGTGGGCCTTTGGGATATAAACCCGCTCAACCTGTTCCGCATCAACTGGCATAACGAGCCAAAAGAGTTCGGCGGCGGCTTTGGCAGCGTGAACTTTATCGTGTTCCCCGAAGCCATTACCGGCGTGAAGGCGAAGATCGTCGCGATCAGCGGCAAGTGGTTCCCCACGGGTGCGCATAAGGTAGGCGCTGCGTTCGGATGCCTCGTGCCCCGTTTGGTGACGGGCCAGTTCGACCCCACCACGCAGAAGGCCGTTTGGCCGTCCACCGGCAACTACTGCCGCGGCGGCGCATACGACTCGGCGCTGCTCGGCTGCGAATCCATCGCGATATTGCCCGAGGGCATGAGCAAGGAGCGTTTCGAGTGGCTGCAGAAGGTGGCGGGCGAGACCATCAAGACGCCGGGCACCGAGAGCAATGTCAAGGAGATATTCGACAAGTGCTGGGAGCTGCGCAACTCCGGCCAGGATCTGATGATATTCAACCAGTTCGAGGAGTTCGGCAACTACCTGTGGCATTACGAAGTGACGGGCAGCGCGATTGAAGAAGTGGTCAAAGCTGTAGGCGGCAACCTGCACGGCTACATTAGCTGCACCGGTTCCGCGGGCACCATCGCGGCGGGCGACTATCTGAAAAAGATATTCCCCAGAGTCCGCATTGCGGCGTCCGAGGCGCTGCAGTGCCCCACGATATACAATAACGGCTTTGGCGCACACCGCATCGAGGGCATCGGCGACAAGCACATACCGTGGGTGCACAACGTGAAGAACACCGACGTGGCGATTGCCATCGACGACGAGATACCCATGCAGTGGATCCGCATGTTCAACGAGCCCGAAGGTCTCAAGCTGCTGCGTGAAAAGGGCGTTTCCGAGGACGTCATCAGCCGTCTCGACTGGGTCGGCATCTCCGGCGCGGCCAACCTTGCCGCTGCCATCAAGTACGCCAAGTACTTCGAGCTGAAGGAAAACGACGTGGTGGTGACGGTGCTGACCGACTCCATCGCGATGTACGGCAGCCGTCTGGAAGAGCTGAGGGAGGAGCGCGGCGAGTTCGACGCATTCGCGGCGCACGCGGTGAACGCCCGCTACTTTGAAGGTATCAACATCGACTACATCAAGGAGCTCAGCTACTACGACCGCAAGGCCGTCCACAACCTCAAGTATTACACCTGGGTGGAGCAGCAGGGCAAGACGTACGATGAGATCGTAGCGCAGTGGGAAGATGACAGCTACTGGACTGACATCGTCACGCATACCGAGGAGCTGGATGAGCTGATCAAGAGCTTCAACAGGCAGGTGGCCGAGGCTTAACGCATATGGAGATGATCAAATACGTACCCAATAAAATGAAGAACAGCGTCTACACAAAAGAGACGGCGCTGTTCTCCAAGGAGCAGGTGGAAAAAGTCTACCGTTTTCACAAATCGATGGGAGACAAGTATAACAAGACCCCTTTGGCCCGGTTGGACGCGCTTGCCGCGTCCCTGGGGCTGGGCGGGCTGTATGTGAAGGATGAGTCTCAGCGCGGCAACCTGAAGGCGTTCAAGCTGCTGGGCGGCGCGTACGCCGTCGCCAACAGCATCTGCCGCAAGCTGGGCGTCAGCATCGACGATGTGGATTTCAATTACTTAAAGTCCGACGAAGTGAAGCGTAAGCTGGGCGACCTCACGTTTGCCGCCGCGTCGGACGGCAACCACGGCAAGTCGGTGGCGTGGGCGGCGCATGAGTTTAACCAGAAATCCATCGTCTACATGCCCAAAGGCACCGTGCGGGACCGTATCGAGGCGATCGAGCGCTTTGGCGGTACGGTGGTGGTGTCGGACGACAACTACGACTGGTGCGTGCGCGAGGTAAACCGCCTGGCGGCGGAAAAAGGCTGGGAAGTGGTTTTAGACACCGCCAGCGAAGGCGATCCGCAGGTGGCCACCTGGGTGATGCAGGGCTATGCCACGATGGGCGTGGAAGCCATTGAGCAACTGGGCGACGTTGTGCCCACCCATATGTTCCTGCAGGCGGGCGTGGGTTCGATGGCGGCGGCCATGGCGGGCGTGTTCATCAATCACTATGGCGACAAATGCCCGAAGATTTACATCATGGAGCCGCATCAGGCGGCGTGTTACTACGATTCGGGCGTGGCGAATGACGGCTCTGCCCGCAGCGTTGACGGCGACATGGACAGCATTATGGCCGGGCTGGCGTGCGGCGTGCCCAACCCGATTTCGTGGGAGATCATCCGCAACTTCGCGGACGGCTTCTTCTCCTGCAGCGATATACTGACCGCCAACGGCATGCGCATATTGAGCAACCCGCTTGCGGGCGACCCGCGCGTGGTGGCTGGCGAATCCGGCGCGGTGGGAACAGGCCTCATTGACGAGATCATAAAGAGAAGGCCGGATATCGCGGAAAAGATCGGGCTCGATAAAACTTCCCGCGTGATACTGTTCAGCACCGAAGGGGATACCGACACGCAGAACTACCGCGATATCGTCTGGTACGGCAAGTATTCCAGGTTTTAGGGCGAATGAGCCGAGTCGCGCAGGAACTCCTCCGCGGCTATGAGGTCCTCGCGGGTATCGATATCGCTGAGCTGGAGGGAGTCCGGCACGTGGAATACGCGGAGCAGGCCTTCGTGGCGGCAGGCCACCGTCTTGCCGGATTCTTCGCCGACAAGACTGCTGAGCTCGCCGTACAATGAGGCCGGATAGATGACAGGGTTTCCGCTCTGGCCGTTGTGCGCCGCCATCAGTATGGTGCCCCGCTCGTAGCTTTGGAGCATGCCGACCAGCGTTTGCCGCCTGAGCAGCGGCTGGTCCGCGACGCAGAACATGCAGGCGTCCGTGCCGTCCATCAGCTCCAGCCCCATGCGGATGCTGCGGCTGACGCCGAGATCCGGCCGGTCGTTGACAGTGCCGTCTATGCCGTAGCGCTGCGCGAGGGCCAAGAGTTCGGGGGTGGCCGCGACGATGGCCCGTCGGGCAAAAGGCACGTCGCGCAAGTTGTCCAGCGTGTATTCGATGACCGGTTTGCCGCCCAGCAGCGCGCAGAGCTTGCCGCCGCCGAATCGGCTGGCCGCACCGGCGGCCAGCAGAACGCAGCCTATTTTCATCGCTTTGGTTCCTTTGAGTTTTTGTTAATTATACCATTTGACATAAAATAAAAAACAGCGCAGCTGAAAAGGATGGAAAAAATGCAGAGCGATTACAGCGTTTTCGATATCGTCGGCCCGATCATTATCGGGCCTTCCAGCTCGCACACGGGGGGCGCGTGCCGCCTGGCGGGCGCTGCGCGGGCGATATTCAATAAACCGATCGACGATGTCGAGATTCATGTGTACGGTTCGTTCGCGGCCACGCTGCGCGGCCACGGCACGGACAAAGCGCTGGTGGGCGGCCTTATCGGGCTTAAGCCGGACGACGAGCGTCTCCCAAATGCGCTGGATCTTGCGCGCGAGGCGGGGCTCAAATACCGGTTTGTGATCGAGGAGGAGATGGCGGCGCAGCCCAACCTTGTCCGGTTCGAGATGCGCAACGATAAGGAAGGGGCTTATATGAGCGTGTCCGGCGCGTCCGTGGGCGGCGGCAACATCATCGTGACGCGCATCAACAACACTGCGCTTCAGATCAGCCTGAAATACCATACGCTGGTGGTGGACCATCTGGACAGGCCGGGGGCGGTGCTGAGCGTGGCGAAAATTCTTGCCGCCAACCAGATCAATATCGCCAGCATGAACATGTACCGGCAGGGCAAGCACGACCGGGCTTACATGATTATCGAAATCGACCAGCCCATCGAGCGTCCTGTTCTGCTGGCGCTGAGGAGCCTTCCGAACATGTCCGTAATCTACATACCGCAGCTGTATTGAAGGAGATTGCCGTGTATCAGTATACGTGCCAAAAGGATATCGAGGAGAAAACCGCGTGCTATCAGATCAGCATCTCGGAGCTGGCCGCCCGGCATGAGGCGGAGCGCGATGAAGTGGACGTCTCCGTGGTGATGGAACGGATGCAGCACTCGCTGGCGGTCATGAAGGCCAACATCCGGACAGGCGTGGAGTGCGTCCAGCCGTCCATCGGCGGCCTGATCGGCGGCAACGCGGCCAGGATGTACCGGTACGCTACGGCGGGCGCTCCGCTGGGCGGGGAGCTGCTTGCGCGGGCCGTCGCCTATGCCCTGGCTGTCACCGAAGAGAACGCGCGCATGAAGCGCATCGTCGCCTGCCCGACGGCGGGCGCCTGCGGCGTGGTGCCGGCGTGCCTGATTGCCGTCGGCGAGGCGCGGGGCCTTGATGACGCGGCGCTGACGCGGGCGCTGTTTAACGCATCGGCAATCGGCATCGTCATCGCCACGGGCGCGACGATCAGCGGTGCGGAGGGCGGCTGTCAGGCGGAGGTCGGCTCTGCGTCCGCGATGGCGGCATCCGCGCTGGTCGAGATGGCCGGCGGCAGCGTGCCCGCCTGCATCAACGCGGCAGCCATGGCGCTGAAGAACATATTGGGGCTGGTCTGCGACCCTGTGGCCGGGCTGGTGGAGGTGCCCTGTTCCAAGCGCAACGCGGTTGGGGTGGCTAACGCGCTTGCGGCGGCGGATATGGCACTCGCGGGCATCACCAGCGTGATTCCGCTGGACGAAGTGGTGCGGGCGATGAAAGAAGTGGGCCGCGCGCTACCCTACGAACTGCGCGAAACCGCCAAGGGGGGCGTGGCCGTTTCCAAAACGGCGCAGGAGATCCGCAGGCGCATTGGACAAAGCCTGGCGGGGGATTTATAATTGGAAACGGCATCATGGGGAATGTCAATAGAGGATACAGAATCAGATGACAAATGCAGTTTTGGATACCGTTAAAGAAGGTGCACGCATGGATAAGGCTTTTCTGACACCTTTCTGGATACAGCTGGCTCAGGGCATAACCGGTCATTTCGGCGAGAATTGCGAGGTTGTTATACACGACCTCACCCAGGATGAGGAGCATACCATCATCTATATCGAAAACGGCCATGTAACGGGCCGCAAAGTCGGGGACGGGGCCTCGCATGTGGTACTGGAAGCGCGCAATAAAAAGCCGGAGGAGTTAAAGGACAGGATCGGGTATCTCACGCCGACGGAAGACGGGCGGATGCTCAAGTCCACCACGATATATATCCGCGACAACGACGGCAAGGTAATCGGCATCTTTGCCATCAATTTTGATATCTCCAATTTCATCATGACGGAGCATGCGCTAAAATCGCTGACCGGCACCCGCAATGACGAAAAGCCGGAGGTTATCACCAAGAGCGTGAACGGGCTTTTGGACGACCTCATCGAGCAGGCGGTGCGGCTGGTCAATAAACCGGTGTCGCAGATGAACCGCGAGGACAAGATACGGGCCATACGGTTCCTGCAGGATAAAGGCGCTTTTCTCATCACGAAATCCGGCGACAAGGTGTCCAAGTATTTTGGCATCTCCAAGTTTACTCTTTACACCTATATCGACGTGAAAGAGAATGGGAAAGTCTGAAAAGGGCGCGTATTTTAGCGCAGTATCTGCCTGCGCTCATCCTGAAATCGACTTGACTTTTTCTATGCGGGTTGATAAAATTTTAAATAACAACAGAATATGTAAAGCTGTGCAGATGATTCTATCGGCAGCTTTATGCTCTTGTATAAGTCCACTAATCGGTGTGGATGTCTCTACAGGCAACCGTAAATTGCCCCAGGCTACAAGAGATACAGGTTGAGAAGTTGTGCCGCAGCCCGATAATGCGGGCCGGTCGGCCTGAAATCTCAAAGCGTATCTTTTTTAGCCCGGGGTTTTTTAGACTAGGACTGAAACGGAAAAATGTGATGAAGGGGGAACGTGTTGTGAGCCAGGTAGGAAAAAGCGTCCCAAGAGTGGACGCGTTCGACAAAGTGACCGGACGCGCCAAATATACAGATGATTTATGCGACAAGAACGCGCTTGTGATTTCGGTGGTGCGTTCCACGATCGCTCATGGATATGTGAAATCTATCGATGTAACCGAGGCGATGAAGATACCCGGCGTGGTGAAGATATTCACCTGTTTTGACGTGCCGGATATCAAGTTCCCCACTGCGGGGCACCCCTGGTCTACCGATCCCGGTCACCAGGACGTCGCGGACCGGCTGCTGCTCAACCGCCATGTGCGCTATTATGGGGACGATGTCGCCGCGGTGGTGGCGGAGAACGAAGTGGCCGCCGTGAAGGCTGCTCGCGCCGTTAAGGTGGAATACGAAGAGCTTCCGTTTGTGCTGGACCCAATGGAAGCAATGAAGGAAGGCGCTCCGCAGCTTCATGAGGAATACCCGAACAACATACTCAAGCATACGTCCATCAGAATCGGCAACTTTGAGGAAGCCATCAAGGAGCCGGGCCTTATCTGCGTGGACAAATGGTATGAAACGCCGGTTGTGCAGCACTGCCATATCGAGAATTTCATCGCGTACGCCTACGGCGAAGGCGACCGCATCGTTGTGGTTTCGTCCACGCAGATACCGCACATCATCAGGCGCATCGTGGGGCAGGCGCTGGGCATTCCGTGGGGCAAGGTGCGCATCATCAAGCCGTATATCGGCGGCGGTTTCGGCAACAAGCAGGATGCACTGTATGAGCCGCTGGTGGCGTTTATCTCGATGAAGCTGGGCGGCCGTCTGGTCAAAATCGACGTGCCGCGCGAGGACACGTTTGTCAGCAACCGTGTCCGCCACTCCATACGTTCGCACATCGTATCGTGGGTGCGGCCGGACGGCACGTATGTCGCCCGCAAGCTGGAAGCGTTTTCCGACCAGGGCGCATATGCGTCTCACGGTCATTCCATTGTGGCGAAGGGTATGGGCGCGTTCCCCCAGATGTATCCGTGTCCCAATGTGCAGTGCGACGCCTACACTGTCTACACCAACAAGCCTGCCGCCGGAGCGATGCGCGGCTACGGCATACCGCAGGCGATGTTCGCGGTGGAAAGCCATACTGACGACGTGTGCCGGGCGCTGGGCATGGATCCGGAAGAATTCCGCCGTAAGAATCTGATGCCGCAGGGCTTCAGGGACAATTTCTCAAAAAATGAGAATTACTACGACAGCTTCAACCAGTGCCTCGACAAGGCGATTGAGTACATGGACTATCGGAGGAAGTTTGAGGAGTACAAGAAGCAGACCGGCCCGATACGCAAGGGAATCGGCATATCCTGCTTCTGGTACAACACCGCGGTGTGGCCCATTTCGCTGGAGCACTCGTCCTGCCGCATGGTGCTGAACGAAGACGGCACCATTCAGCTGCAGGTGGGCGAAACGGAGATCGGCCAAGGCGCGGACACGGCGTTTGCGCAGATGGCGGCGGAAGTGGTGGGCCTGAAAGACTACCGCGACGTGCATGTGGTGTCCACTCAGGACACCGACGTCACGCCGTACGGCCTTGGGTGCTACGCGTCGCGCCAGACGTATGTGTGCGGCTTTTCCATCACGCAGACCGGTAAGATTCTCAAGGAGAAAATACTCTCGCACGCGAGCGAACTGACGCGCATGGCGGTCACGAACCTAGACGTCGTGGACAGCAACATCGTCCGCAAAACGGACGGGCGCGTGCTGATGTCGCTGGCGGATTTGGCGACCGAGGTGATATACAGCTTAAAGAAGAGCGACCACATCACCGCCGAGTCCAGCTACCATATCACCAGCAACGCATACAGCTTCGGCTGCTGCATCGCGGAGGTGGAGGTGGACATTCCGCTCTGCAAGGCGACGGTCACCAACATCGTGAACGTGCATGACTGCGGCAAGCTGATCAATCCGGCGCTGGCAGAGGCGCAGGTACACGGCGGCATGTCGATGGGCATCGGTTTCGGGCTTTCCGAGCAGCTGCTGTTCGACCCCAAAACGGGCAAGGCCCTTAACAACAACCTGCTGGACTATAAACTGTCCACCGCTCTGGACCATCCGCACTTAAAAGCGCTGTTTGTGGAAAATCCGGAGCCTACCAGCCCGTTCGGCACCAAGGCGCTGGGCGAGCCTCCGGCCACGCCCGTGGCGCCCGCGATACGCAATGCGATACTGAACGCGACCGGCGTCGCGATCGACCGGCTGCCGATGAACCCGCATCTGCTGTTCCAGCGTTTCACCGAGGAAGGGCTCATTCACGACCCCTGGCAAGAGGAGGAGAAATAGCCATGTATGATATCAAGGAACTCTACGAAGCGGAAAGCCTGGAGCACGCGATCCGTCTGCGCGTCGAGCATCCGGAGGCGCATATCATTGCGGGCGGTTCCGACGTGCTGATTCAGATACGGGAGGGCAAGCGCGCCGGGGTGGAGCTGATATCCATCTACACGCTCGACGAGCTGCGCGGCGTAAGCCTGGATGAAAACGGAGCGATACGCATCGGCTCGCTCACCAGTTTCTCGCACATCACCCGCGACCCGATCATACAGAAATACATCAGTGTACTGGGCGAGGCGGTGGACACCGTGGGCGGCCCGCAGATACGCAATATCGCCACCATTGGCGGCAACACCTGTAACGGCGTTACTTCCGCGGATTCCGCTTCCACGCTGCACGCGTATGAGGCGATTGCCGAGTTGACCGGGCCGGATGGCATAAGGCGCATTCCCATCAGGGATTTTTACATCAAGGCGGGCGTGGTGGACATACGCCCCGGCGAAATACAGACGGCCATCATCATCCCGAAGGAAAGCTATGAGAACACCCAGGGATGTTTCATCAAATACGCCATGCGCAACGCGATGGATATCGCCACGCTGAACTGTTCCGTCAACGTTCGCCTGTCGCCGGATAAGCGCACTTTCGAGCGCGTGCGCATCGCTTACGGCGTGGCGGGGCCGGTGCCCATGCGCGCGCCTTCCGCCGAAGCCGAGGCGAACGGCAAGCCTGTTGCCATGGATACTGTCGAGGCTTTCAGCAGCGCCGTGATCAAAGACATCAGGCCGCGCGATTCCTGGCGCGCCGCCAAGGCTTTCCGCCAGCACATTGCGGTCGAACTGGCCAGGCGCGCCCTGATCGAATCGGTGAAACGCTGTGGAGGTGAGCTCTGATGAAAGATCAATACCGGCTGGTGGAATTCAATCTGAACGGAAAAGACGTCTCCTGCATGGTGGACGCGCGCGCCTCTCTCACGGATTTGCTGCGCAACGATTTCCGCATGACCTCCGTCAAGAAAGGCTGCGAAGTCGGGGAGTGCGGAGCCTGCAACGTGCTCATCTAAGGCGAGTGCTACAACTCCTTCATTTATCTCGCGGTGTGGGTGCGGGGCAAAAAGGTCCGCACGCTGGAGAGCCTGCTCGGCCCCAACGGCGAACTGAGCGACATCCAGCAGGCGTTCATCGACGAAGCGGCGGTGCAGTGCGGCTTCTGCACGCCGGGTGTTATCATGTCGGCGGTGGAGATACTGGAAAGCGGCAAGGAGTATACCGACGACGAGCTGCGGAAACTGCTGAGCGGCCACCTGTGCCGCTGCACCGGCTACGAGAATATCATAAGGGCCGTCAAAAAGACGATGTATAAGCGTCTGGGCAAGCCGATGCCGGCCGAATGAGCGCGACGGCTGAATTGAAGGGTGCGATATTTTTGAAAAATACGCTGATTTTAAAAGGCAATATCATATACGCAGCATCGGGCAGCGAGCTGACGGCGGTGGAGAACGGGTACCTCGTCAGCGAAGCGGGCGTGGTCGCCGGCGTGTTCCCGCAGCTGCCCGAGCGCTATGCCGGCTCGGAGGTCCGGGATTACGGCGACAGCCTCATCATACCGGGGTTGGTTGACCTGCACCTGCACGCGCCGCAGTTTGCCATCCGCGGCATGGGCATGGACCTGGAACTGATTCCGTGGCTGAATCAGTACGCTTTTGCCGAAGAGAAGAAGTATTCCGATTTGGAGTATGCCGCAGCGGCCTACAGCGCTTTTTGTGCTGCCTTGAAATCCGGCGTCACCACGCGCGCGGCCATATTTGCCTCGCTGCACGTGCCGGCGACGGAAATCCTGATGGATATGCTGGAGCAGTCCGGGCTGGTGACGTATGTGGGCAAGGTCAACATGGACCGCAACTCGCCGGACTATCTGGTGGAAAGCACGCGCGATTCCATATCCGATACGGAAAGCTGGGTTCGCCGCTCGCTGGAGACGTACCGCAACACGAAGCCCATCATTACGCCGCGGTTTGTGCCGTCCTGCACGGCGGAGCTGATGACGGCGCTGGGCGAAATTGCCGCAAGGTACAATTTGCCGGTGCAGTCGCACCTGTCGGAAAACGTCAACGAGATCAAGTGGGTAAAAGAGCTGCACCCGGACTGCGAAACTTACAGCGACGTGTACGACCGCTGCGGGCTGTTCGGTCAGCAGCCGACCATCATGGCCCACTGCGTGTACCTTACTGACTACGAGATGGATTTGGTCCGTGAGCGCGGGGTACTGGCGGTCCATTGCCCCCAGTCCAACATCAACATCTCCAGCGGCATTGCGCCGGTGCGCCGGATGCTGGACAAGGGCGTTAAAATGGGCCTCGGCACAGACGTGGCGGGCGGATTCTCCATCTCGATGTTCCGCGCGGTGGCGGACGCCATCCAGGCGTCCAAGATGTACGCCGTGCTGGTGGACCGGAGCCAGGCGCCGCTGACGCTGGCCGAAGCGTTCTATATCGCCACCAAGGGCGGCGGCAGCTTCTGGGGCAGCGTTGGCAGCTTCGAGCCGGGCTATGAGATGGACGCCGTCGTCATTGACGACAGCGATATCATAGGGAATTCGCCGCTCACGCTGGCGCAAAGGCTGGAGCGCGCCGTGCACCTGTCGGACGACCGGCACGTCAAGGCGAAATACGTAAGAGGGGAGCAGGTGATGTGACGACGCTGAACAAAAATGCAAGGGCAGTCGTTACGGTGGACGAAGCCGACAGGGTGTTGTGGAACGCCAATATCCTTGTGGACGGCTGCGAAATCAAATATATCGGCACCGAGAATATGGAAGCGGACCGGGTTATCGACGCTTCTGGCTGTTTTGTGTATCCGGGCCTGGTCAACACGCACCATCACCTGTATCAGACGTTTACGCGGAATCTTCCCGTCGTGCAGCGGATGGAGCTGTTCCCGTGGCTGGTGACGCTGTATGAGATATGGCGGGGCCT
>JAAXZP010000026.1 GCA_012719815.1 Christensenellaceae bacterium | reverse complement strand
CGCCACAGTAGATGATGCCATCCAGCCGTTCGTTGAATGCGGGGTGATTGTACACAGTCTTGAGCACCACGAGGCGCTTGAAATACTCTTCCGCCAGTCCGATGACGATAAACGCTTCAAACAGCTTGCCCTTAAGGCCGCGGTAAATGTTGAACATCTGGCCGGCGTTTTCCGCAATCAGCGTGGGCAATGTGACGACCATGCCCAGAAAAAATACGAGCAAAAGCAGCCGCTTGGGCTCTTTGTCGTAACGGTCGGTGAACAGCAGAAACAGCCCGAGCGCGACGGCCGGCGCAATTGCCTGCAGAATCATCAGGACCAGTTCCATCGGTGCACCTTTTAAGATGTGATATCACCATTATAGACGGCGCGGCGCAGCGGCGCAAGGTACAATAACAGCGCGCTTTGGAAGAGGCTGTATTGACATCAAGTAAACCGCTGTATTATAATGACCGCAATGCAATGACAAAGAGGAGTAGGGCGCGTGCGTCCGCCAAAGAGAGGGGCTTCGCCGGCTGAAAGGGCCCTGCGGAAGGTGCGCCTGAAGTCGCTTTGTGGCACTGCGGGTGAACGCACTGAAACGTGTCCAGTAGCCCGCGGCGTGAACCGCGCGTTAAGCGGCAAAGAGCGGATATCGGCAGCGATATCCGAAGAAAGGTGGTACCGCGGAAACATCCGTCCTTATAAGAAGGGCGGTTTTTTATTTTGGAAAAACGACGGAGGTTTTTTATATTATGTGCGCGAAGCAACTGGCCAAGGTTTACAACCCCAAAGAGGTGGAGCAGCGGCTGTACGATGAATGGATGGAGAAAGGCTATTTCCACGCAAAGATCGATAAGAACAAGAAGCCTTTTACCATCGTGATACCGCCGCCCAACATCACCGGGCAGCTGCACATGGGCCACGCGCTGGACAACATGATGCAGGATGCCATCATCCGCACAAAACGCATGCAGGGCTACTGCGCGCTGTGGCTGCCGGGCACCGACCATGCCAGCATCGCGACAGAGGTCAAGATCGTGGATAAGCTGCGCGAGGAGGGAACGTCCAAGGAGGCACTTGGCCGGGAAAAGTTCCTGGAACGCGCGTGGCAGTGGAAGGAGCAGTACGGCGGCCGCATCGTGGAGCAGCTCAAGAAACTGGGCTCTTCGTGTGACTGGGCGCGCGAGCGCTTCACGATGGACGAGGGCTGCAACCGCGCGGTCAACGAGTTTTTTGTGCGGCTGTATAACAAGGGCCTGATATACAAGGGAGACCGCATCATCAACTGGTGCCCCGAGTGCGAAACGGCGCTGTCCGACGCGGAAGTGGAGTACGTGGAAGAAGCGTCGCACCTTTGGTATATCCGCTACCCGGCGGAAGACGGCGGCGAAGGCATCGTGGTGGCGACCACGCGGCCCGAGACCATGCTGGGCGACACCGCCGTGGCCGTAAACCCCGGCGACAAGCGGTATCAGCACCTCATCGGCAAAAACGTGATACTGCCCATCATGAACCGGCCCATCCCGGTGATAGCGGACGACTACGTGGACGCGTCGTTCGGCACCGGCGCCGTGAAAATCACGCCCGCGCACGACCCCAACGACTTTGAGGTGGGCGAGCGGCACAACCTGCCGGTGATCCGCGTGATGGACGACCGCGGCGTCATCAACGAAAACGGCGGCAAATATGCGGGCGTCAGCAGGGAAGACGCGCGCGCGCAGATCGTAGACGAGCTCAAGCAACTGGGCCTGCTGGTCAAAATCGAAGACCACAACCACAACGTGGGTCACTGCTACCGCTGCGACACTACGGTGGAGCCTCTTGTCTCCAAACAGTGGTTTGTGTCCATGAAGAGCCTTGCGGAACCCGCCATCGAGGCGGTGAAAAGCGGCGACATCAAGCTGGTGCCCAAGCGCTGCGAGAGCATTTACTTCAACTGGATGGAGAACATCCGCGACTGGTGCATATCGCGGCAGCTGTGGTGGGGGCACCGCATCCCTGCGTACTACTGCGCGGACTGCGGCGAGATGATAGTATCCGTCACGGCTCCGGAAAAATGCAGATGCGGCAGCGCCAACCTCTCGCAGGACGAGGACGTGCTGGATACCTGGTTCTCCAGCGGACTGTGGCCTTTTTCGACGCTGGGCTGGCCGGACAAAACGCCGGATCTGGAATACTTTTATCCCACCAACGTGCTGGTCACCGGCTACGACATACTGTTCTTCTGGGTGGCGCGCATGATCATGTCCGGCCTGGAGTGCATGGGGGAAAAGCCGTTTGAATATGTGTGTATCCACGGCCTGGTGCGCGACGCTCAGGGGCGGAAGATGAGCAAATCGCTGGGCAACGGCATCGACCCGCTGGAGCTGATCGAGGAGTACGGCGCAGACGCGCTGCGGTTCAGCCTGGCGGCGGGCGTGCGCATCGGCGGCGACCTTCGCTTTTCCACCGACAAGGTGCTGGCCGCGCGCAACTTCGCCAACAAGATCTGGAACGCTGCGCGCTTTGTGCTGATGAACACCGGTGATACAGTGCTGCCCATCGACGAAAACCGCCTCGACATCGCTGACAAGTGGATGCTGTCGCGGCTGGCCGACATGACGGAGGACATCACGTCGCTGATCGACAAGTTTGAGCTGGGTCTTGCGGCGCAGAAGCTGCACGACTTTTTGTGGAGCGAGCTGTGCGACTGGTACATTGGGATGGCAAAGCCGCGCCTGACGGGCGAGGACGAGGCGGATAAGCAGACGGCGATATCGATGCTGAACCACGCGCTGGTGGTCACGATGAAGCTGCTGCACCCGTTTATGCCGTTTATCACCGAAGAGATATACCAATCTCTGCCGGGCACCGAGGGCAGCATCATGGTGTCGCCCTGGCCCGTGCCGGGCAAGAGGTACGAGACGGAAGAAAAGATGATGGGCAACGTGATGGAGGTTATCCGCGGCATTCGCAACATCCGCGCCGAGATGAACGTGCCAGCGGGCAAAACAGTGCCCGTCCGCATACTGGCTGCACCGGAAGCCAAAGCCGATTACGAGATGTGCGCCAAATACATCGAGCGGCTCGGCATGGCGAGCAGCGTGGAATTCATCGAAGACAAATCCGCCGTGCCGGAAAAAGCGGTGTCCGTTATCGGCGTGGGCGCGGAAGCGTTTATGGCGCTGGGAGACCTCATCGACATCGAAAAAGAACTGGCCCGTCTGGACGCGGAAGTCGCGCGGCTGGAGAACGAGGTCAAACGCGTGGAAGGCAAGCTCAATAACCCCGGATTTATCGCCAAAGCACCGGAAAAGGTGGTGCAGGACGAGCGCGCCAAGCTGGCGAAATACACCGAAATGCTGGATGCCGTCCGCCGGCGCAGGGCCGAACTGTCCAAATAATGAAGTACGTGCACATCGCGGGCACCAACGGCAAGGGGTCCGTAGCCGAGTACATCTATCAGATCATATCAGCGGCGGGGGAGACATGCGGTTTGTTCACCTCGCCGCATCTCGTTTCGCCCACGGAGCGTTTTCGCGCGAACGGGCAGCAGATCAGCGCTGAGGAACTGGATGCACTGCTTAGGGAAGTGGAGCGGAAAAAGCTGGCGGTAAACAGCTCTCTGTTCGCGGCATACACCTCGGCCGCATTGCTGTGGTTCGAGCAGCTGGGTCTACGCTACGCCGTGCTGGAAACAGGCCTCGGCGGGCGGCTGGACCCGACTAACGTGATAACGCCTGAAATATCGGTGCTGACTGCCATCGGCTACGATCATACGGGTCTGCTGGGCGATACCATAGAGCAGATCGCGTCGGAGAAAGCGGGTATCATCAAGCCCGGCGTACCGGTGGTATCCGCGCGGCAGCTGCCCGAAGCGGAGCGGGTGATATGCGAAACCTGCGAGCAAAAAGGCAGTGCGCTTTACTATGTGGACGACGTGAAGGTGTTGGACGCCACGCTTTCGGGCCAGACGTTCGAGTCGTATGGGCGGCGGTACCATATCCGGGGGATTGGCGAAGTGCAGCCGGAGATTGCGGCGCTGGCAACGCTGGCGGCGCGCAGTATGAGTTTTGCCGAAGACGCCATACGGGAGGGGCTTGCCCGTACTGAGCTGCCCTGCCGGACGCAGTATATCCCCGGCTCGCCCGACATGCTGCTGGACGGCGCGCACAACGGGGCTGCGGTGGCGGCGCTGTGCCGCACGCTGGACAGGCACTTTGCGGGCAAAAGAAAAGTGCTGCTGTTCGCCTGCATGAAAGACAAGGATTACGCGGATATGGCGGTGCAGCTTATCCCGCGCTTTGACCGCGTTTTCGTGACCAACGTGGATCCGGTCCGCGGTGCGTCCACGGCGGCGCTGGCGGAGCTGTTTGGCCTGCACAGCGCCTGCATGACAGAGGACGACCCAAAGCTGGCCTATAAAGCGGCGGCAGATGCTGCCCGGAAAACGGGCGGGCTGCTCGTGGTCTGCGGCTCGTTTTATCTGGCTGGCCTGATACTGTGCATAATGGAAGAATTATCAGGTTGAATCATTACCTGAAACCAAATTATAGAAGATTTTTGGAGCCAAAAGCGGCTCTTTTTTTGTGTATATTCAATACCGTTTTTGTTGACATGTCAATACTGTAATGTTACTATAAAACAAAGCGTGTGTTATTTTTTATCATAAT
>JAAXZP010000290.1 GCA_012719815.1 Christensenellaceae bacterium | reverse complement strand
AGCGTGGCCAGCATGTTGGTGAAGATGACGCCCGTCTGCGGATTGCACGCGTTCAGCTGCAGCCGCTCGATGTGGTTGTTGGTAAACGCCTTTTTCATTATGTCCACTTCATGCTCCATGGCGTCCACCACGGGCAGCCGGGATTTATCCCGCTTGTTGAAAATATCCAGGCTCGTTGCGAGGGTTTCCTGCGTTTTCCGCGCCATCGTGCGCAGTTCGGATTCCGCCTCGGACGTCATGTTGGCGCGCTTTTCCGTCAGCGTCAGCGTATACTCGGCGATGTTTTCGGCCAGGTCGCCGATGCGCTCCATGTCGATGACAACGTGGTGCAGGCTGCCCAGCGTTTTTAGGTCGTGCTCCGAGAGGTCCAGCCCGCGGAACTCGATCATGTAGTTGGTGATGCTGTGGCTTAAGTAGTCGATGGTCTTTTCTATTTCTATCACGCGGTACGCCGCCTGCTCGTCGCGGTTGAAAAATGCCTTAAGCGAGCGGTCGAGGTTGCCGGCGGCTATTTCGCCCATGCGTCCCAGCTCCTTAAGCGTTTGCGTTAAAGCAAGGCCGGGCGTCTGCGCGGTGCGCTCGCTCAGGTACATCAGTTTCTGCTCCACGTGGTCCGGCGCATGCTTTTCGGGTATGATGCGCTCGATGAGCCGCACCAACAGCTTCGCAAACGGGAACAGCACAATGGTGATCGTTACATTGTACAGCGTGTGGAAGTTCGCGATCTGCCGCGACACGTTGTCCGGAGAGAGGGAAGCGATAAAGGACACGATGGACGGGAACAGCGCGAGCAAAGCAAGATAGATAAGCGTGCCGATGATTTTTATCATCAGGTGGATGCCCGCGGCGCGCTTGGCGTTGACGCTGGTGCCGATGGACGCCAGTATGGCGGTGATGCACGTTCCGATGTTCATTCCCAGGATGACAGATACGCTGGAATCCAGGGTCACCAGCCCCAGTGTGGCCATGGTCTGGAGTATACCGATGGATGCGGACGAGCTTTGGATGACGGCGGTGATCAGCGCGCCGATCAAAATGCCGATCACCGGGTTTTTGAAGCTGACCAGCAGGTTGCGGAAGATTTCCATTTCGCGGAGAGGCTCCATAGCCTGAGCCATCAGCCCCAGGCCCAAAAACAATATGCCGAAGCCCAGCACGATTTCGCCGATGCGGACGAGGCTGCGCTTCCTGATAAACACATAGAACAGCATGCCGATGAACAGTATCAGCGGCGCTATATCCGACAGTTTGACCGCGATTAACTGGCTGGTGATGGTGGTGCCGATGTTGGCGCCCATGATGACACCCGTGGCCTGCAACAGCGACATCAGACCCGCGTTGACGAATCCGACGACCATCACAGTGGTGGCGGAGGAGCTCTGTATGATGGCGGTAATGCCAGCGCCCACACCCACTGCCGCAAAACGGTTGCCTGTCAGCACCTCCAGCACGCGGCGCATCCTGTCGCCGGCGGCGTTTTCCAGGCCGTCCGACATCATTTTCATGCCGAACAGGAACATTCCCAGGCCGCCCAGCAATAGGAAAACTGAAAATATCGACATCAAATTCCCCCGTCAAGCCCAAAAGTTTTTGGCCGCACAGAGCAGCCGAAAACTATTATAACGGATGAGTAGGGGGTTGACCACCCCAAAAAATTGCGGAAATAAAAAACCGCCGTCTGGCGGCGGTCCGGCGGAAAATGGTCAGAGAGGCTTTACCTTCAGCAGCGCCAGTTTGATGCTGGTGTAGTCGGCGACATCGAGCCTGCCGTCGCTGTTGACGTCGCTGGCAGCAACGGCTGCGGGGGAGAGGGCGTACATGTTCAGCAGATAGATCCGCAGCAGCGTGTAGTCGGCGATGGACAGGCCGCCGTCGCCGCTGACGTCGCCTTTCACCGCGATGGTCAGATCATCTTCAATAATGGAACCATTTGTCAGGCGGACAGACATCCCAGTGGATAAATTGCCGCTGGTGACTTTATCATTGTTTTTATATATCTCGGCAGTCCCATTGTTGACGATGAGATCGGCTAAAAGCGAAGAGACGGCAGTACCGATTGGAACGTTGCACAGTATGCTATTTCTTCTGTCGATGCTATAGGAAGTGGATTTGATATAAGGGGTCGCTGCTATTGCCGCGTCGGCGCTGACACGTCCGTGCCCAAAATAGTCATCTTTCCCGGGGTCCCCGAGATCTACCGCTGAGCTGTAAAGATAGTCCTTAACCTCATCCACAGTTAAATTGTAGTTCAGGGAGAGCATCAGCGCGATCACGCCGGAGACCACGGGCGCAGCCATCGATGTACCCAATGTAAAGGCATACTTGCCACCTAAAAAGGTGGAAAGGATCCAGCCTAAAGGGTCATCGCCGTTTCCGCCCGGCGCCGCGATATCCTTTGCGGGGCCGAAGTTGGAATACGAGGCGCGCTCGTCGTCCGGGCCGGTGGCGGTCACACAGATCACGCCTTCCAGATCGCCGGGATATACTGTGGCTGATGTGTCCTCGTTGCCTGCCGCGGCCACCACCACCACGCCGGCAGCGACTGCTTTATTGACGGCCTCTTCTTCAGCTTTGTCCTCGTAATAGCCGCCCAGGCTCAGGTTGATGACGTCGGCGCCGTTTTCAATGGCATAATAGATGCCCTCCACGATATCCTCCGTTGAGGCGAGTGATACGAATTCCTCCTCTATAGGGTCGTATTCCTTGTAAAAAACGTCTACGATCATCAGGCTGACGCCGGGCGCCACGCCTGCCACGCCGATGCCGTTGTTCGCCGTTGCCGCGATGATGCCCGCGACGTGGGTGCCGTGGCCGTCGTCGTCCTGGACGCTGCCGTCGTTATCCACCACGTCTTTGCTTCTTGCTAGGT
>JAAXZP010000289.1 GCA_012719815.1 Christensenellaceae bacterium | reverse complement strand
GGGGCCGGTAATCTCCAGGACGCGGGCGCGGGCGGTGTGGAAATGCAGGGCGGCAGCGTGTCCGAAGCGGCGAGCGACGAGTATGCGCTGCCCGAAACGGGGACGGATGTCGTGACCGTTTCGGCATACTTCGGCGAGGCCGGGGCGGACGCGCTGGAAGAAACCCTGCGCGCGCGCCTTTGCGAAATGTTTCCGGATGCGCCACCGGAGCTGTCCGTCGAGACGGTGCCCGCTACCGACTGGAACGAGAATTTCCGCCGGAACTTCAAGGCGTTCCGCGCGGCAGGACGGTTTGTCGTCAAGCCTTCCTGGGAAGAATATCCGGCTGAAGCGGACGATATCGTGCTGCAGATAGACCCCGGCATGGCTTTCGGCACGGGAGACCACGAGTCCACGCGCATGTGCCTTGAGCTGCTGCAAAAGTACATGCAGCCGGGCTGTCGCGTGCTGGACGTGGGGACAGGCTCCGGCATACTGGGCATTGCGGCGATGAAGCTGGGCGCATCCTCCGCGCTGGCGCTGGATTACGACCCGGTCAGCGTTCGGGTGGCCGCGGAGAACGCCGCGGCCAACGGGGTCGTCATGGAAACACGCCAGTCCGACCTGCTGAGCAGCGCGGACGGCGGCCTATATGACATCATACTCGCCAATATCGTGGCGGATATACTGATTCGCCTGAACCGGGATGTGGCGCCCTATTTAAAACAGGGCGGCGTCTACATACTTGGCGGCATCATTGAGGAGCGGCTTGATGACGTGACCGCATCGCTGGTGCAAAACGGTATGGATGTGATCGAAATATTGTCAATGAACGACTGGCGTGCGGTCGCCGCGAGGAAGCACTGATGCCTAGATTCTATGTAGACAGCCGTGACATCGGGACGGACAAGCTCGTCATCTTAGGCGATGAGGCAAAACATATGAAAAACGCGCTGCGCATGCAGCCGGGAGATATATTTGTCGCGTTCGACGGCAGCGGCATGGATTACGACTGCCGCATTACGTCCGTGGGAGCTGCCGTTGAAGCGGATATTCTGTCGCGGCGGATCACCGAAGTGGAGCCAACAATTAAAGTGACGCTGTATCAGGCTTATCCCAAGCTCGCCAAAATGGAGGAGATCATCCAGAAGGCCGTTGAGCTGGGCGTGGTGGGTGTCGTGCCGTTCATCTCGGCGCGCTGCGTAAAAAGGCCGGATAATGCATCGCGCCTTAGGCGTGTGGCGCTGTCCGCCGTCAAGCAGTGCGGGCGCAGCATTATCCCCGAGGTTTCCGACATACTGCGCTTTGAGGACGCGGTGGCGCGCATGAGCGCGCATGAGAGCCTGATCGTGTGCTGGGAAGAGGAACAGATCACGCCGCTTTCCGACGCGCTGAAGAACGACGCGCGCGATATCGGCATTGTCATCGGCTCGGAGGGCGGTTTCGAGGCCGCGGAGGTGGAAAAGATGCGCGGCGTGGGCGGCGTATCCGTTACGCTGGGCCCGCGCATACTGCGAACCGAAACGGCGGGCATCGCGGTGCTCGCCGCCGTATTCTACGAAAAAGGACAGATGCGCCGGTGAAAAGGGTCGCTTTTTATACGCTGGGCTGCAAGGTCAACGCATACGACTCCACGTACATGCAGTCGCTTTTCGAGCAGCGAGGCTATACGGTGGTGCCGTTCGGCGAGGAAGCGGACATCGTCGTGGTCAACACCTGCACTGTCACCGCCGTCGCGGACAAGAAATCGCGCGCGATGATCCGGCGCGGCGCGCGCAGCGGCAAGGTGATCGTGGCGGGCTGCCTTGCGCAGAAATCGGCGGAAGCCCTGCTGAAAATGGACGGCGTAGACGCGGTGGTGGGCACCGACGACCGGGCGCGCATTGTGGACATTGCGGAGCAGCTGCTCAGCGGCGAAAAGCATATCGACGCGACGCACGGCCTGTCGGGCTGCGGCTATGAGCCGATGCGGATTACCGCGCCGGGCGAAAAAACGCGCGGCATCATCAAGATACAGGAAGGCTGCAACTGTTTTTGCAGCTATTGCATCATTCCCTATGTGCGGGGACGTTCCCGGTCCCGCTCCTACGACGACATTGTAACCGAAGCGAAGGCGCTGGCCGAGGCCGGCGTCCGGGAGTTGGTCTTGACCGGCATCCACATAGCGTCCTATAATGATAACGGCCGCGGCCTGGGCGACGTCGTGCTGGCGCTGGATGCAATCGGGCCGCGTATCCGTTTGGGTTCCGTTGAGCCGGGCGTGCTGGGTGAGGCGTTCGTACAGCAGGTGGCGTCCGCAACCCGGTTCTGTCCGCATTTTCACCTGTCGCTGCAGAGCGGTTCGGAATCGGTGCTAAAGCGCATGAACCGTCCGTATACGCCGGAGCAGTATGCGGAATTTGTGTCGATGCTGCGCCGGTATTTCGATAAGCCTGCCATCACCACCGACGTGATTGCGGGCTTTCCGGCGGAGACGGAAGCGGAACATCAGGAGAGCCTGACGTTTGTGGAGCGCATCGGCTTTTCGCGTATCCACGTGTTCCCGTATTCCGCGCGCGAGGGAACAAAGGCTTATCACATGACGCCCAAGGTGCCCAAAGCGGTGGCGCGGCGGCGCGCGGGAGAGCTGATTGAACTGGGCGAGCGGCTGGAGAGGCAATACATCGGCAGCCTGATGGGTACTACTGCCGAGGTGCTGTTTGAGGAGGAATCGCAGGCCTATCCCGGCCTCTTGGAGGGATATTCTGAACGCTACGTGCGCGTGGCGGCCTGTGCCAAGAGCAATGAAATGCGGGTGGTGACGCTGCGGGAAGCGCGCGGCACGGTGGCCCGCGGAGAATAAGGAGGCAATGATGGAAAACTGCCTGTTCTGCAAAATCGTGCGCAACGAGTTACCGTCGACCAAAGTGTACGAAGACGACAAGGTGCTGGCGTTTAACGACATCGATCCCAAGGCTCCGACCCACATACTGATCATACCCAAAAAGCACATCGCGTCCATTGCGGCGCTGGAAGACGAAGACTGTGATTTGGTCGCACATATCATCCGGACTGCCAAACAATTGGCAGCCGCCAAGGGGCTGGACAACGGCTTCCGGCTGGTGGTTAATACCGGACGTGACGGCGGCCAGACGGTGAATCACCTGCACTTTCACCTGCTGGGCGGGCGGGCTTTCAGTTGGCCTCCGGGCTGATGCCGGGTATTGCCGTGCTTTGCCAGGGGTGCGGCGATATAGTATAATGGGACGCCAGCAGGCGTAACGGAGGAGCAACATGAAAATCAGAAAAGCGGTCATACCGGCGGCAGGCCTGGGAACGCGCTTTTTGCCGGCCACCAAGGCGCAGCCCAAGGAAATGCTGCCCATTGTGGACAAGCCCACCATTCAATATATCGTGGAAGAAGCCATCAGCGCCGGTATCGAAAGCATTCTTATTATTACCGGACGCGGCAAGCGCAATATAGAAGACCATTTCGACAAATCCTATGAGCTGGAATCCGAGCTGAAACGCAAAGGCAACACCGAGCTATTGTCCATGGTGGAGGACATCTCGCATCTTGTGGACGTGTTTTATGTGCGCCAGAAAGAGGCCAAGGGGCTGGGGCATGCGATCAGCCGCGCGCAGGCTTTTGTGGGCAACGAGCCTTTTGCGGTGCTGCTGGGCGACGATATCGTGCACGCCCAGATGCCGGCCATCGGCCAGCTGATGCAGGTGTACGAGGCGTGCGGCGGCCCGGTTATCGGCGTGCAGCGCGTGGATAACAGCGACGTGCACAAATACGGCATCGTCAAGCCTGCCAAACAAGACGACAACAGCCGCCTGCATAAAGTGGCGGGGCTGGTGGAAAAGCCGTCGGTGGAGGAAGCGCCTTCCAATCTCGCGATCATGGGGCGATATATCATCACGCCGGAGATTTTCCGCATACTGGAGAGGCAGCAGCCCGGCAAAAACGGCGAGATACAGCTGACCGATGCGCTCAATACGCTGGGCGGCATGCAGGACATCTACGCTTTTGAGTTTGAAGGCAAGCGCTACGACGTGGGCGACAAACTGGGCTTCTTGAAAGCCACGGTGGAATTCGCGCTGGAGCGTGATGACCTTAAGGAAAGCTTTTCGGAATATTTGAAGCAGATTGTGCGGGAGTATGAGTTATGAGCGAGATAAGGGACCTGGGGCTGGCCAAACAGGGCGAGGTTAAGATCGAATGGGCCAAAAAGCACATGCCGGTGCTGTCGGCGCTGCACCGCGAATTCGAGCGGGAAAAGCCGCTTGCCGGGCTGCGCGTATCAGTGTCCATCCATCTGGAGGCCAAGACGGCTTATCTGTGCCGCGTGCTGCAGGCCGGCGGCGCGCAGATGGCGGTGACCGGCTCCAACCCGCTGTCCACCAAGGACGACATAGCGGCGGCTCTTGCCGCGGGCGGCATGGAAGTGTTCGCGTGGCACGGCGCGACCGCCGAGGAATACGACAGGCACATATCAATGGCGCTGGCTCACGGCCCGCACCTGGTGCTGGACGACGGCGCCGACCTTTCCGAAGCGCTGCACACGCGGGATAAGGACAAGCTGCCCGGCGTGATCGGCGCGAGCGAGGAGACGACCACCGGCCTTCTGCGCCTGCGCGCCCGGGAAAAGGCGGGCAGTCTGGGATATCCGGTGATCGCCGTCAACGACGCGGACGCCAAGCACCTGTTCGACAACCGTTACGGCACCGGTCAGTCGGTGTGGGACGGCATCATGCGCACCACCAATCTGGTGATCGCCGGCAAGACGGTGGTGGTATCGGGATACGGCTGGTGCGGCAAGGGCGTGGCCATGCGGGCCAAAGGCCTGGGGGCGCGCGTGATCGTCACCGAGGTGGACCCGATCCGGGCGATTGAGGCCCTGATGGATGGATTCGACGTGATGTCGATGGATGCGGCGGCGGGCAGGGGAGATATATTCGTCACGGTGACCGGCTGCAGCGACGTTATCACGTCGCGCCATTTCCCCTTGATGAAGGACGGGGCGATACTGACCAACGCCGGCCACTTCAACGTGGAGATCGATACCAAGAGCCTCGCCGCGATGGCGGACAGGTGCTACGAAGCGCGCGAGAACATCATGGCGTATGAGCTGGGCGGCAAAACGATCTACCTGATCGCGGAAGGCCGCCTGGTCAACCTGGCGTCGGGCGACGGTCACCCGATCGAAATCATGGATTTAAGCTTTGCGATTCAGGCGCTGTCGTTGAAATACCTCGCGCAGAACCGCGGCAAGCTGGAAAACCGGGTGTATAACGTCCCGGCGGAGTTCAGCAGGTATGCGGCGCAGCTCAAGCTGGACTCCATGGGCGTCCGCATCGATTCGCTGACGGATACGCAGCTTAAATATCTTTATGGGGAGAAGCCATGAAAACGCTCATCAAAAACGGCTATCTGATTACGGTGGACGCCAGCGACACCTGCGGCGAAGGCTGCGTGCTGGTGGAGAACGACACCATACTCTATGCAGGGCCGGAAGAGAATGCGCCGCAGGAAAAGGCCGACAGAGTGATTGACGCGCAGGGCGGCATCATCATGCCGGGCTTTGTCAACACGCACACGCATGTGCCGATGACGATGATGCGCGGCTACGCTGACGACCT
Source organism: Christensenellaceae bacterium (assembly GCA_012719815.1). GTDB lineage: Bacteria > Bacillota > Clostridia > Christensenellales > SZUA-584 > SZUA-584. The sequence goes on along the minus strand of JAAXZP010000289.1, from coordinate 11,045 downwards.
TGCGCTGATGGACTGGCTGCAGAACCATATCTGGCCGGCGGAAGCCAAGCTGACCGAAGACGCCGTGTATTGGGGCAGCATGCTGGCGATGTGCGAGTTCGCGGCGGCGGGCGTCACGTGCTTTTCGGATATGTACAACTTTAACGCGCAGATCGCCAGGGCCGCGCGCGCTGCGGGGCTGCGCGCGATGATCGCTGTGGCGGTGCTTGATATCGACGGCGGCGGAGACGCGCGGTTGAAGAACGCCGAGGAGTTCTTCGATTTGGTGAAGGGCGAGCGCCGCATCACGGCGGCGATCGGGCCGCATGCGGAATATACCGTGAGCCCCGAGATGTTCGGCAGAGTGCGCGACTTTGCCGCAAAGCACGACGCGCGCATCCACGTCCACGTCAGCGAAACGCGGCAGGAACATGCGGACTGCCTGGCCCGCCACGGTAAAACGCCGATAGGGCTGCTGGAGTGCCTAGGCGTGCTGGAACTGCCGGTGATGGCGGCGCACTGCGTGTATGTGTCCGACGACGACATGGACATCATGGCGAAATATGGCGTCAGCGTATTAAGCTGCCCGGGCAGCAATTTGAAGCTGGGCAGCGGAGTGCCGCGCGTGGCGGAGATGATAAAGCGTGGCGTGAACGTCAGCTGTGCGACGGACGGCGCGGCCAGCAACAACAACCTTTCCATGATGGAGGAGATGACGCTGACGGCGCTGCTGCAGAAAGGCATCTGCCAGGACGCGTCGCTGATACCTGCCAAAACGGCGGTGCGCATCGCGACGGTGAACGGCGCTGCCGCTTTGGGGATGTCGCATCTGATCGGTAGCCTGGAGGCCGGCAAGCAGGCCGACCTGATCGTCATCCGCACTGACGGCGTGCGCTGGTGCCCGCGCGCCAACCTGCTCAACCACCTGGTATACAGCGGCAGCGATTCTGATGTTATGCTCACGATGGTGGGTGGCGACATCATTTATCAGGACGTCCGGATTATGTTCGGCGATGTGGAGGAAATCAAGGCAAAGGCGTCGCAGTATGCGGCGAAGCTGTTCGCATGATAAAGCGGAATATATCTAGGGCGATACTATACATAATGGCGCTGGGTTTGCTGCTCGCGCTGGCAGGCTGCTCAGGGGCGTCCCGCTCGGTGACCGGTGGTACGGAAAAGCCTGCCGATAACATCAACCTTAAAGCTGTCGATGTCGTTTCGGACGGCAGCCGGACGGTGCTGACGCTCTCGCTGATATCCGGCAGCCGTAAGGCGGGCTATCCCGAATCCAAGCTCACAAGGCTGCCTGCCTATGAGGTCACGGCGCTTGGCCAGCCGTACAGGCTGAAGATTACGCTGGACGGCATCAGTTTCTGGGACTACGAGCAGACCGCGTGGGATTTTTCCGGGCTTGTTACCGGGCTATTCCGCGAAGTGCCCGCGTACGACGACTCGCTGGTCATATACGTTCAGCTGGCCCGCGAGGTGCAGTACAGCGTGTCGGAAGACGAAGGCAGCCTGATAATTACGCTGACGCCCGGCTCTCAGACGGGTACTGCCGGGTATTACTGCGTGGTGGACGCGTTTTACGAGCATCAGGAGGGCGTCTGGCCTGATGACATCGATATGACGCCGGTGCTGTGCACCGACAGCCAGAACAAGCTGTTGATCTCACAGGTTTTCCCGACGCAGACGACGGCGGAGGCTTTCCAACAGCAGGTGTCTGAGCGGCTGAAACTGGAGCTGCCGGGCAAGACGGTATCGGTGATTTACCTGGAAGCGGGCGCGCTGCCCGACTACGCCGCGGATATCGATTATTCGCTGGCGGAGGAGCAGGGCGTGCTGCTCAAAGACGGCGCGCTGCTTTCCACGCCGGTGCTGCTCAACAACGGCCGATATCTTGCGACGGCGCCGGACGGCACCATCGCCTTTTCCCGTGTCTATCAGCCGGCAGGTTCCGCCCCAGGGCAGGAAGCCTACCTGTCGACGGAAAAAATCTGGACGATGGACATCAGCGGCCGTATCCAGAGCGTGGATACGCCCGCGTTCTATTCCATCTCTTCGGCTGCCTATTCCGCCAGCGGGCGTTATCTAGCGCTGCTGGACATATCCATTGAAAACCGCGTGCTGTACGTTTACGATTTTGCTGAGGGCATGCTGTACAATATGGGGGAAGAAGGCCTGGGCAGCCAGACTTCGTCCTTTGCCTGGTCGGGCGACGAAGATAAGCTGTACGCAATGTCGGGCAACGAGAGCATGCAGCTCAATGTCTGCGAGTTCGCCGAAGACGGCAGCTTCAGGATCGGCGGCATTGAAGAGCGGCCCGGCGCGGAAGGGAATCTGGCGGTGTCCGGCAACCGCGTGTTCTTTGCGGACTTTGAAGCGAAAAAGGTATACGAGATCGGCGGCATGCGCTACGAAATGGGTTCCGGCGTTGATGTCAAGGTTTCACCCGACGCCAAAAAGCTGCTGATACTCGACACCAAGGCCGATGCCGAGGACCACGTGACCACCGACCTTAAGATCTACGACATCGAGGCGGACAGGACGGATATCATCGTCACGGATGCCCGGATCGACGTTTTCTGTTTCGGCAGCGACGGAAAGGTCTATTATACGGAAGACGCGGGGGAGCATGCTGTGGACTGCTACCCCTATGCGCTGTACGTGTGCGACCCGGCTGCCGGCTATGCGCCCAAGCTGGTCGCGCTTTCCAGCACGCCGGAGATGGCGGCCGGCGGCGGGAAGCTGTATTTCATTAGATATATCGGCGAAGGGGACAGAGGGTTTTTCGCGACCTATATCTATGACCCCAGCGCCTGAATATAACGGAGGAGAATGCATGCAGGTATCCATTTCGGAAGTTGAAAAGATTGCGATGCTGTCGCGCCTGTCTTTCTCGGATGAGGAAAAACAAAAATTCCAGCACAACCTGGAGGCCATACTTATTGCGGCCCAGCGGCTCAATGAGCTGGACACCAGCAATGTTGAGCCCACGGCGCATATACAGGGCATCGAAAACGTGCTGCGCGCGGATATCGTGCAGCCGAGCATGGACAACGACAAACTGACAGCGGGAGCGCCGGAGCGCGAGAACGGCTGCTTTATCGTCCCGCGGGTCGTGGAATGAGGTGACGGATTGAAAGCACATGAGATGACGCTGGCGCAGGCCATTGACGCGCTGGATAAAAAGGAAATCTCCTCGGTGGAGCTGACGCAGGCTCTGCTTAATAGGATTGACGAAGAGGAACCAAAGGTGCGCGCGCTTAACTGCGTGTGCCGCGATACCGCACTCATGCAGGCGGCCGAGTCGGACGCGCGCCGCGCCAAAGGCGAAGCCAAAAGCGCACTGGACGGCATCCCCGCCATAGTAAAGGACAACATCTGCACGGAGGGCATCCCCACAACATGCTCCTCCAGAATGCTGCAAAATTTTGTGCCGCCGTATGACGCGCACGTGATTGAACTCTTGAAGAAGCAGGGCGTCATCACGCTGGCCAAGTCCAACCTGGACGAATTCGCGATGGGCTCGTCCACGGAAAACAGCGCGTTTGCGATAACGGCCAACCCCTGGGATTTAAACAGCGTGCCGGGCGGTTCGTCGGGCGGCAGTGCTGCGGCGGTGTCCGCGATGTACGCGCCGATGGCGCTGGGGTCGGACACGGGCGGCAGCATCCGCCAGCCTGCGGCCTACTGCGGCGTGGTGGGAATAAAGCCCACGTACGGCGCGGTGTCCCGATACGGCCTGGTGGCGTTTGCGTCTTCGCTGGACCAGATAGGCCCGTTTGCGCGCACGGTGGAGGATGCGGCCATTTCCCTGAACGCCATCTGTGGCCACGACCATCGCGATTCCACGTCGATGAACCTCGCGCATCCCGACTACACGCAGGGCATAAAGGACGGCGTGAAGGGGATGAAAATAGGCCTGCCGAAGGAATACTTCGGCGAAGGGCTGGACAAGGACGTGAAGGACGCCATCATGAAGGCGGCGCGTGCGTTTGAGAAACTGGGCGCGGCGGTGGAAGAGACCACGCTGCCCACGTTCGATTACGCGCTGGCCGCGTACTACATCATCTCATCAGCCGAGGCGACGTCCAACCTTTCGCGGTACGACGGCGTCAAGTACGGCTACCGCGCCAAGCATTACGACGGCATCGTGGACATGTATATCCAGACACGCAACGAGGGCTTCGGTGCGGAAGTGAAGCGCCGGCTGATGCTGGGCAACTATGTTCTGTCCTCGGGCTATTACGACGCGTATTACTTGAAAGCGCTTAAGGAGCGCACGCTGATCAAGCGCGATTTCGACGCGCTGTTCGAGAAATACGACTGCATACTCTCGCCCACGGCGCCCGCGCCGGCGTTCAAGATAGGGGAAAAGAGCGACCCGATGCAGATGTATCTTACCGATATCTATACCGTGCCCGTCAACATTGCGGGGCTGGCGGCAATGTCGCTGCCGTGCGGCTTGAGTCCGGAGGGGCTGCCCATCGGGCTGCAGCTCATCGCCAAGCCTCTTGGCGAGCCGGCGATGCTGCGCGCGGCTTACGCGCTGGAGCAGGAGTTTCCGCCGCTCGGGGAGCCGTCATTTGCGGGAGGTGAGCAGTGATGAAATACGAAACCGTCATCGGGCTGGAAGTTCATGTGGAGCTCGCGACGGCCACCAAGATATTCTGCGGCTGCGAGAACAAGTTCGGCGGCGAGCCCAACACCCACTGCTGCCCCGTATGCACCGGCATGCCGGGCGTGCTGCCCGTGCTGAACGAAAAGGTGGTGGAATACGCCGTCAAGGCGGGCCTTGCGATGAACTGCAAGATCGCCAACTTTTCCAAGATGGACCGCAAGGGCTACTACTACCCCGACCTGCCCAAGGCGTACCAGATATCGCAGTACGACCTGCCCATCTGCAAGGACGGCTATGTGGACATTGAGGTGGGCGGCAATACCCGGCGCGTTCGCATCACGCGCATCCACATGGAGGAGGATGCGGGCAAGCTGCTGCATGACGTGGGAGCGGGCACGGCGGTGGACTATAACCGCTGCGGCGTGCCGCTCATTGAGATCGTGACGGAGCCGGACCTGCGCAGCGCCGAGGAAGCGCGCGTTTTCCTGGAGACGCTGCGGAGCATCATGAAATACACCGGCGTATCGGACTGCAAGATGCAGGAGGGTTCGCTGCGCTGCGACGTCAACATATCCGTGCGCGAAGCGGGCAGCGACAAGCTGGGCACGCGCACCGAGATGAAGAACCTCAACAGCTTCTCGGCTGTGTACCGCGCCATCGAGGCGGAAAGCGCGCGCCAGATTGCGGAGCTGGAGGAAGGCAACCCCATCGTGCAGGAGACGCGGCGCTTCGATGACGTCAAAGGCAAGAGCTACCCGATGCGCGACAAGGAGGAAGCGCACGACTACCGCTATTTCCCGGACCCCGATCTGGTGCCCATTACGCTCACCGACGAGCGCATCGAGGAGATACGGGCCAGCCTGCCCGAGCTTCCCAACGCCAAAAAGCGGCGTTATGTCGAAGAGCTGGGCCTTTCGGAATACGATGCGGGCGTGCTGACCGCAGAGAAGGGCATTGCCGACTTTTTCGAGGCGTGCCTTGCTGAGTACAACGAGCCCAAAAAGGTGTGCAATCTCATCATGTCGGACGTGCTGCGCCTTCTGAACGAGAGCGGCATCGAGCCGGACGCCGTCCCGGTAAAGCCCGCGCAGCTCGCCGAGACGCTCAAGCTGATCGATTCGGGCCAGGTCAACACCACTGTGGGCAAGATGGTGTTTGAGGAATCGTTCCGCACCGGCGAAAACCCGGCGGATATCGTCAAACGCAAAGGCCTCGCGCAGATAAGCGACACCGACCAACTGCGCGCGCTGCTGCGCAACATCATTGAGGCCAACCCCGGCCCGGTGGCCGATTACAAAGGCGGCAAGCAAAAGGCGCTGACGTTCTTCGTCGGCCAGGTAATGAAAGCGACGAAAGGCCAGGCCAACCCGCAAATCGTCAACGCTTTGGCGAAGGAAGAGCTGGATAAAGCATAAAATACGCTTTTGCCATACGGGTTTTGATATGCGCCCTGCCCGCAGGGCTTTGCCAGTGGGCAGGGCGTCGGCTTTTGCCGTTTATGGTTATGGCAGCGAAAAGCTGTGAAACGGGCTGTTTTTTTAAGCAGAGCGAAGAAAAGGCTTATTTTTTCGCAGACTCTGTGCTATAATCAAAATTTAGAATGACTTTAAGGTAAGGGGACATAAGAATTTGCGCAGCATGACAGGCTTTGGCCGTGCCGAAGCGGAACAGGACGGAAGAAAAGTTACACTGGAATTGAAGACGGTTAATCACCGTTTTCTCGATCTCAATATTCGCATCCCGAGAGCACTGGGATTCGCGGAGGAAGCGGTGCGCAAGGGCATCAAGGAGAGGCTTTCCCGCGGCCATGTGGACGTATTCATCAACTATAGCGCCGTTGCGTCAAATGCCAAAACGGCCCGCGCGGACATCGGTCTGATGCGGTCCTACCTGCACGCGGCGCGGCAGGCTGCCAAAGAGGTGGGCATAGAGGACGACCTTGCGCTTTCCCACCTGATCCGTATCCCTGACGTCATACTGATCGAGGAAGCGACGGAGGATGAGGAACAGCTGACGAACATCGTGCGGGAAGCGCTGAGCCTTGCGCTGGAGTCGCTGGACGAGATGCGCCTGCGCGAGGGCGAAGAGCTCAAAACCAGCCTGCTTGCCTGTCTGGACGAGCTGCAGGGTATCCTCTCTACGATAGAATCCCGCAAGGATCTGGTGCCGGCGGAGTATGCGGAGAAGCTGCGCCAGCGTATCGCTGAGCTGACGGCGGGTACGGATATCGACGAAGCCCGGTTTACCACCGAGGTGGCGCTGATGGCCGACCGTTCGGATATCAGCGAGGAGACGGTGCGGCTGGCGGCGCACATCAGCCAGTTCCGCAATACCATAATGGAAGAGGGCGCCGTTGGGCGTAAGCTGGATTTCATTGTGCAGGAGATGAACAGAGAGCTTAACACCATCGGTTCCAAATCCGGCGATCTGACGATAACGAACGCTGTGATCGCGGGCAAAAGCGTGGTTGAAAAAATCCGCGAACAGGTTCAGAATATTGAGTAACGCGAGGGAGGGGGTTCCATGAGCAGCATCAAACTGATCAATATCGGATTTGGCAACATCGTTTCCGCCAACCGGCTGATCGCCATCGTATCGCCCGAATCGGCGCCGATCAAACGCATCATTCAGGAAGCGCGCCAGAAAGGCAACCTGGTGGACGCCACATACGGCCGCCGCACGCGCGCCGTCATCATCACCGACAGCGACCACGTCATCCTGTCTGCCGTCCAGCCGGAAACAGTGGCGCACCGCCTGTCCGACAAGGACGAGGATACCGAGGAATAGCGCATGGAAAAAGGCCTGCTGATCGTGCTTTCCGGGCCTTCGGGTACCGGCAAGGGTACGGTGTGCAAAGCGCTCCTGAAAAAGCATCCTGAAATTGCGCTGTCCGTGTCATGCACCACGCGGCCGCCACGCGCCGGCGAAGTGCATGGCAAGCATTATTTCTTTATGGATCGCGAGGATTTTGAAAAGCGCATCGCGGAGGGAGCCTTTCTGGAATACGCCAATGTCTTCTCCAACTTTTATGGAACACCGCGGGGCTTTGTGGAGGAAACTCTCGCCCAGGGCAAGGATGTGCTGCTGGAGATCGACGTGCAGGGCGCGCTGCAGGTGAAGGAAAGCGCTCCGGACGGTGTGTTCATCTTCCTGATCCCGCCGTCCATGGAGGAGTTGGAAAAGCGCATCCGGAGCCGGGCCACCGAAACGGAGGAGAAGATCCGTGAGCGGCTGGGTAAGGCGAACGCCGAGATGAGCCTGATGGATAAATACGATTATGTCATCGTTAACGATGAGGTGGATCGCGTCGTAGAAAAAATCGAGTCCATCCTCACAGCGGAGAAGCTGAGCGTCAAGCGCCGCAAAATAAGCAATGAAAGGAGTGACGTTAAATAATGCTATATCCTGGAGTCACTGAACTGAAAGATAAGGTGGACTGCCGTTACACGCTGGTGATGGAAACCGCGAAGCGGGCGCGCCAGCTGGTGGATGGTGCGGAGCCGCTGACCGAAGAAAAGGAAGACAACCCCGTTTCGCAGGCAGCCAAGGAGATTTACCTGGACAAGATCACATATATCATGCCGGAGGACGTTTAGTCTAAATGCCAAGAACGGTAGTTGTCGGCGTGTCAGGCGGCATTGCCGCGTATAAAACGGCATATCTGGTGAGCGCACTGAAAAAGCAGGGATACGACGTGCACGTGCTGATGACGAAAGGCGCGCTGCATTTTGTGTCGGCGCTCACGTTCGAAACGCTGTCCGGCAACGCCGTTCTTACCGATACGTTTGACCGTAAAAGCGAATTCAATGTGGAGCACGTGGCGCTGGCGAAAAAGGCGGATATGATCGTCGTTGCGCCGGCCACTGCGGACCTTATTGCCAAAGCGGCGGCGGGCCTTGCGGACGACATGCTGACCACCACGCTGCTCGCCGCGCGCTGCCCAGTGGTGTTTGCGCCTGCGATGAACGAGGCCATGTACCACGACCCCGCGACGCAGTGCAATCTGGAGGTGCTCCGGCGTCGCGGCGCTTATGTGATGGATACCGGCGAAGGCTACCTCGCCTGCGGCGACGTGGGCGCGGGCCGCATGCGCGAGCCGGATGAGATATTGGAATACATGCACGCAGTCTGGGCGGAGCTTTACGACATGCACGGCGTACGCGTGCTGGTTTCCGCGGGTCCTACGCGCGAGATGATAGACCCGGTGCGCTACATCTCCAACCGGTCGTCCGGCAAGATGGGCTATGCCATCGCGGAAGCCGCGGTGCACGCGGGCGCGGACGTGACGCTGGTCTCCGGCCCGGTGGCGCTGCCGCCGGTGGACAAGGCGCGGATGGTCAGCGTCGTATCGGCGGCGGACATGGCGCGCGAGATGACCGCCCTGGCTCCCGAAGCCGACATCATCGTCATGGCGGCGGCGGTGGCCGACTACACGCCCAAATCCTATGAGCCCCAAAAGATCAAAAAAGGCAACGGCGGCATGACGCTGGAGCTGGTGCGCACTGTCGATGTGCTTCAGGAATTAAGCAAAATCAAGCGCGAGAATCAGCTTTTGATGGGATTTGCCGCCGAGACGCAGAATTTCGAGGAAAACGCACTAACCAAGCTGCGCAGCAAGAACTTGGACGTCATCGCGCTCAACGACGTATCGCGCGAGGGCGAGGGTTTTGACGCGGACCAAAACAACATTCGTCTTTATTTCCGGGACGGTCGGGTGCAGGACCTGGGCAGCGACGACAAGACGGTTCTGGCCCTCAGGATCATCGATGAGATAAAAAACGCATACCGTCAGCTTTGCGCGAGGTAAAGCCATGTACGCAAAGGTGATCGTCGATATCGTGCACTCTGAAGTGGACAGGGTGTTTGAGTATCTTGTCCCCGACGGTCTTTCGCTTGAGGCTGGTTTTCGCGTGCGCGTACCCTTTGGCCGCGGCAACGCGCTGCGCGAGGGCTATGTGATCGCGCTCACCGATACGCCCGAGTACCAGGGCGACGACATTAAATCCATTCACAGCGTGATATCCGACTTTGCGGCGCTGACGCCCGGGCAGATACAGCTCGCGCAGATCATGCGCCGTTATTACCATACCACTCTGGCCGCTTCGCTTCGGCTGATGTTTCCCGCCGAGATGCGCGGCGGGCGCGTCCGCGACCGTTTCGAGAGGGAATACGAGCTGGCGGTATCCGGCGATGAATACGACGCTTTTGCGGCGTCGCTTAAGACCAAAGACGGGCGGGTCAAGGCCCCGAAGCAGCTCGCCGTGCTGGAAGCGCTGAAAGCCGGCGGGCGCATGGCGTCGGCGGAACTGCTGAAGGCCGTGCCCGGCTGCATGGACGCAGTACGGGCGCTGGTCGGCAAGGGCGTGGTGCAGGCGCACACTGTGGAAACGCTGCGCAGCCCGCGCCGGCTCGCGGAACGAGAAGAGGAATTTGAGCTGACCGACGAGCAGCGCGCGGCGATAAACGCGGTTGTTTCCGCGCCCGGGAAATACCTGCTGCACGGCGTGACGGGCAGCGGCAAGACGGAAGTGTACATTGAAATCGTGCGCCACTTTTTGGCGCAGGGCAAAAGCGCCATCGTGCTGGTGCCCGAGATATCGCTGACGCCGCAGCTGGTGGCGATGTTCCAGCGGCGCATCGGTTCGGAAATCGCGGTGTACCATTCCACGCTGACGCCGGGCGAGCGTTACGACGAATGGAAGCGCATGGCCACCGGCCAGGCGCGCGTGGTGATCGGCGCGCGCAGCGCGGTGTTCGCGCCGCTTCGGGATATCGGCGTCATCATCATCGACGAGGAGCACGAGAGCAGCTATAAGTCGGATACGCACCCCAGGTACACAGCGCATGAAGTGGCCCGTATGCGCGCGAACATCGAAAAGGCGTCCTTGCTTCTGGCTTCGGCCACGCCGTCGGTGGAAAGCTATATCAAGGCGAAGAACGGCATCTACACGCTGATCGAGATGAAACACCGCCTGTTTGGCCTGAAGCTGCCCGAAGTGGAAATCGTGGACATGCGCGATGAGGTGATAAGGGGCAACCGCACCATTTTCTCCGGCCTGCTGTATAATGAAATCAGCCGCGCGCTGGCGGATAAGCGGCAGGTGATGCTGTTTATCAACCGGCGCGGCTATTCGGCGTTCGTGATGTGCCGCGGCTGCGGCTATGTGGAATACTGCGACAACTGCGAAGTAACGATGACGTACCACGCGACGCGCGGCAAGCTGCTGTGCCATTACTGCGGCCGTACGCGGCGTTTAAGCACGGTATGCCCGTCGTGCGGGCGGCCGTATCTTAAACAGTACGGCATCGGTACGCAGCAGGTGGAAGCGCAGGTCAGGCAGCTTTTTCCGGAAGCGCGCGTTCTGCGCATGGACCTCGCTACCACGCGCGGCAAGCTGCTGTGCCACTACTGCGGCCGTACGCGGCGTTTAAGCACGGTGTG
>JAAXZP010000288.1 GCA_012719815.1 Christensenellaceae bacterium | reverse complement strand
GAAAAGATACTCAACAGAAAATTTGCCGACCTGATCAACGGTGACGATGCGGACAAAAAGGAACATTTCACGCATTACTGCCGTTTCTTTTGCGAGATGGGGTATGACACGGTCAGTTATGAATGCTGCATCGGTCCCGCAATGCCGGGAAGCGGCGCGCTCGGCGGCCATGTGCCCGGCGTGATCAAGACCCGGGCGGACTTCGACAGCTATCCCTGGGACGATATACCGCGGTTCTTCTTTGAAAAATACGCGAAGAACTTCGAAATCATGGGCTCGTGCCTGCCTCCGGGCATGAAAGCGGTGGGCGGCCCGGGCAACGGCGTTTTTGAGCTGGTGCAGGACGTGGTCGGATATGAGCAGCTATGCCTGATATCGTACGACGATCCTGATCTGTACCGGGATCTGTTCCGGGCAGTCGGCGACATGATGCTGAAAATCTGGGACGAGTTTCTGCGGCGCTTCGGCGACCTGTACGCCGTATCCCGGTTCGGCGACGACCTCGGGTACAAGAGTTCCACCCTGCTGTCGCCCGATGACATCCGGACGCATATCATACCGCAATACCAGCGCATCATATCGGTGATCCATTCCTACGGCAAGCCGTTTTTGTACCATTCATGCGGCAAAAACTTCGCGGTGATGGACGATATCATCGAGATCGCCAAAATAGACGCCAAGCACTCCAACGAGGACGATATCGCGCCTTTCAGCGAATGGGTCGACAGGTACGGGGACAGGATCGGCAATTTCGGCGGCGTGGACATGAACCACCTGTGCTTCAAGTCCGAAGAGGAGATTGCCGAAATCGTACGCGACGTGATGAGCTACTGCAAAGGCAAGGGCGGCTTCGCGCTGGGTTCGGGCAACTCCATTCCGGATTACGTGCCGCCGGAAGGTTACCTTGCGATGATCAACGCGGCAAGAGCTTTCCGGGGAGAATAAACCTTCAGGAGACAGCAATAAGCCCTCAAGCGTTCGCTTAAGGGCTTATTGCTTTGTTTCTATCAGGGATGTGGGGCATAGCAGCCGAATTGTCTGTTTCCTAACGCCTGCTGATCAGCGCTTCGATTGTCAGGCACACGGCAAAAAACTCCGCGACATCGCTGACACTTCCAGTTTGCCGCAGGCTGCTTTCCTTCTAGGCCTTCAGTATGTATTCGTTCAATATCGTTTCGAGATACTCCTGACGGCCGGACTCGTTGGGAATGTCGCGCTTATTTAATATATAGGCTTCAAGCGACTTGAAGTCAGCGCGCCCTTCGGTGATTTCGCGCCCGATGCCCGTCTCATAGCTGGCGTAGCGTTTCTCCAGGATTTCCTCGAAGAAACCGTCGCGTATCAGCGCGTCCGCAACAACAAGTCCGCGCGCGAAAGCGTCCATGCCCGCAGCGTGCGCGTAGAAGAGATCGTCAGGCTGCAGAGAAGCGCGCCGCACCTTGGCGTCAAAATTCAACCCGCCTTTGGTAAAGCCGCCCATTTTCAGCACTTCGTACATGCACAATGTCGTGGTGTAAAGGTCCGTGGGGAACTGGTCGGTATCCCAGCCCAGCAGCATATCGCCCTGATTGGCGTCCACAGAGCCCAAAAGCCCGTTGATGCGCGCCACGCGCAGCTCATGCTGGAAGGTATGCCCGGCCAGCGTGGCATGGTTGGCCTCGATGTTAAACTTAAAGTATTGATCCAGCCCGTACGTTTTGAGGAACGCGATGCCCGAAGCGACATCAAAATCATATTGGTGCTTGGTGGGTTCCTTAGGCTTGGGCTCGATCAGGAACTGGCCGGTAAAGCCGATCTCCTTGGCATAATCCACAGCCATATGCAAGAACCGCGCCAGGTTGTCCTGCTCCCGCTTCATATCGGTGTTCAGCAGCGTTTCATAGCCCTCGCGGCCGCCCCAGAACACGTATCCTTCGCCGCCCAGCTCCAGGGTGATCTCCAGCGCCTTTTTTACCTGCGCCGCCGCATACGCGAACACGTCGGCGTTGGGCGAGGTGGCTGCGCCGTGCACATACCGCGGGTGATAAAACAGCGATGCCGTGCCCCACAGCAGTTTTTTGCCGGTGTCCGCCATCAGCTTTTTAATGAGGCGAACCATGTGGTCGAGATTCTTATTGGTTTCGGCCAGCGTTTCCCCCTCCGGCGCGATGTCCCGGTCGTGGAAGCAGAAATAATCCAGCCCCATCTTATCCAGAAACTCAAACGCGGCATAAGCGCGCTCCTCCGCCAGCTTCATTGCGCCCGGTGTGTCCGTCCAGGACCGCACCGCCGTTTCGGCCCCAAACATATCCCTGCCGGCATTGCAGATACTGTGCCAATACGCCATTGAAAACCGCAGATGGTCGCGCATCGGCCTGCCCGCTACAATTTTATCCGGCTGGTAATGGCGGAAGCACAGCCCTGTACGCTTCTCGTCGCCCGCGTATTCCACGCGCTTTATACCCGGGAAGTATTCTTTCATGTGATTGACCTCCGTTATCCTTTATTTATATATTTAACAGGTTAATTTATCGGTCGAATGCAACAGCCTGCGCCGAACGCGTTTTACGCAAGGTTGCTGTATCCGAACAAACCGAGATACTTCTCAAAACTCTGCGCGACGTGCTCGATGGAATCGTCGAGATACTGGCGCGATTCGCACGCTTCGAAATCCCCCGCCCGGATACGATCCAGCCGCGACGCCAGCCGCTCCGCCGCATACTGCCCGGCCTCGCGCGCCACCTTCGTCCACAGATTGACACGTATGACACCGTCTCCGGCTAAACCGTTCATCTGTGCTTCCGTCAGGCACGAAGTACCGTGCAAAACCAGCATCCGCCGGCCCAGTGCCCGCGTCAGATCTATTGCGCGCTGCTTCAAGTAAACCGCGCCGCCCGAAGCAGTGGACTGCTGCTCGGTCCCGAGGTCCGCCACCAGAAAGTCCACGCCGGTTTCGCCCACAAACCGTCGGGCCCGCTCCACATAGTCGTCGCCGCTGCGCGACTGCGTGGCGTCGCTGACCTTCAGCACGTCTATTATGCCTTCCACCAGCACCTTATGGCCGTACTGCTCCACATACCGCGCCGTGCGCTCGATGTTTTCCTGCAGGTCGAACCGTTGCGTATCGAACATCACGCTGGCGAGATATTTCGTCCCTTCGGTCAGCGCCCAGATGTCGGCCTCAGGATCCGCGTGGTCCAGATGGGGCATCACGCAGACATTGTAATACGGTGAATCCTTGTCAGCGCACAGCGCCCGCACATGCTCCATCACCGACACAAAGCCCTGGATGGCTCGCCGGGAATACGTCGCGCGCTGCGCCTGCGGCATATGCGAATAGTTGAACGTCATCGCGAGGCTTACCGGTATATCCTTTATGCCGTGCTTCTGGGCGTACCGGTCGGCCGCAAGCAGTATCGCTTCCGCGTTCCAGTGGCTGGCGGTGCAGAATACCGCGATGCTGACGTTCTTCTGCTCCACCGATTTGTAGATGGCCAGCGCCTCATCCCTCGATGTGATCAGCGACATGCCGTTCTCCTTTCATCATTTCCTTTGCAGCCCAGTACATCCGGCTGTAGGCGCGGTATTTTTCCGCATAGACCTGAACTTTTGAGGGGTCCGGCTCGAACGTTCGGTCCGTCTTCACCATGGTGCGCGCCGCCTGCGCATAATCGGCATAAACGCCCTCGGCCGTCAGGCACAGCATCGCAAGCCCCATCGTGCCGGATTCCTTTTGGGCCAGCCGGGTCACCGGAATCCCCATAATATCCGCCTTGATCTGCATCAGTATGTCGGACCGGGAAAGGCCGCCTGCGCATATCAGTTTTTGAATATTCGACCCGAGATCCGCCAGCCGCTCTGCGTTCAGCCGTATCTCGAAGCAGATGCCTTCAAGGAAGGCTTTGTATAGCTCTCCGCGCGTGGTGGAAAGGGTGAGGCCCGCCAGCATGCCACGAGAAAACGGGTACAAGTGCGGGGTGCCCGCACCGGCCAGGTGAGGCAGAAACAGCAGCGGGGTAGGTCCATCCGGACCCTCGGATTCCATTTCGGCAAAAATGTCCCGCCCGTCCGCCGCACAGGCCGCGCTGCGCTCACGCTCTATCGTATCGCGGTACCAGTTGACTGCAGCGCCGGCTGCCGGATTAAACGCGAGCGTAATATATCCGCCCGCCGCGTACGGCTCGAGACAAAAAATATTGGACAGCATGCGCCGCACGTCGGGCTGTTCGCTCAAAACGGCGGTGATGCACTCGCTGGTCCCCATGCCGTCAACACAGTCTCCCGCGTTCAGCACGCCCGCCCCCAGCGCGGCGCACACCTGGTCGTGCGCTCCCGCATACAGTGTCACGTAAGGAGGAATCCCCAGTTCCTCGGCGACACTGCGCCGCAGCCTGCCCACCGCCGTACCGCTTTGCACCGGAGACGACAGCAGGCCCGCGTCGATATCAAACCGGTTAAGTATCCTGTCCGCCCAGCGCTTGCCCCGCACGTCAAACATCAGCGTGCGCGACGCCAGTGAATAATCGATGGCCGCTTCGCCTGTCAGCATATACCCGATATAGTCGCCGAACAGCATGATGCGCCGGGCGCGGTTCAGATAATCGGCATGCTTTCTGGCCCATAGCAGCTTGCACAGCGTATACATGGGATTGAGCGGCATGCCGGTAATGGCGAACAGCTCCTCCAAAGGTATGGCGCTTTTTATTTCTTCCGCCTCATCCGCGCCGCGCACGTCGGAATACAGCAGGGCGGGCGCCAAAACCGCGTCGTTTTCGTCCAGGCAGACAAAGCTTTCCCCCAGCGACGCAATCGCGATTGCACGCACATCCTGGCCGCGGGCCGCCTCGGCTAAAACCGCGCATACGCTGCGCCATACCACGTGTGGATGCAGCTCCGCCATACCCGGCCCCGGCGCCGACAGGCTGTACGGGCGATAGGCGCTCGCCAGAACCGTACCGTCCTCATGGACTACCGTGGCCTTGCAGCCCGCTGTGCCGACATCAAGGCCGATCACAGCCACTTATAATCACCTCTTTTTGAGTACAGGAAACTAACCCCCTAAAGCCTTCGCTTCCCGGAGTAACCACTGCAGGGCATTGTCCTGAGGGCAGGCCAATGCCCGCCTGTTATGCAGCTGCTTACTCTGAGCTGTCTACCGCGATGACGCCTTTGAGTTTGTCGCCCTGGCCCGTCTTCATGAATATGATGCCTTTTTCCGCATCTTCCAGGGAGAACTCATGCGTGAATATCTTGTCGGTGTCGATAATCCCCGCCGCCACCGCCTTGATGGCCGTGGGCCATACCAGCGGCGCCAGCCATGCGAACCGGATGTTGATATCAGACTGTATGCTGCGCAGCGCCGGCACCTGTATCATGTCGCCCTCGCCCGGCAGGCCGAAATAGACGATGGTCGCGCCGCCCGCCGCCACGTCCAGCGCCTTTTGGAGCGCTTCCATGTTGCTGGTCGGAACGATGACCCGCTCGGACATTTTCCCGCCAGTCAGCTCGGATATCTTGCCGACAATGTCGTCCGTGTAATTCGGAGAGTTTTTGTCGCGGATGTTGATGATATAGTCCGCGCCGCACTCTTTCCCGATGCCCAGAGGATAATCGCGGGTGCCCACCAGCGCCACCTTGGAGGCGCCGCGCGCCTTGGCCATCGCCACCATCATGTTGCCGATCGGCCCGGGACCGAACACCGTGACGAAATCGCCCAGCTGCACATCCAGCTTCTTCATGCCGTAAGCGGCGCATGCCAGCGGCTCCACGATGGAGGCCTGCTTATAGGTCATGCCTTCGGGCATATGGTACAGATGCGTGTATTTCATCACGCAATATTCAGCGAACGCGCCGTTCACCGAGACGCCGGGCACGACGCCGTGGGCGCAAAGATTGAACTTGCCCTCGGCGCACATATCGCAGGCGTTGCACTGCTGTACGGGGTTGCAGATCACGCGATCGCCGGGTTTGAACAGGCCCTTGTCCGCCGGAATCTTGCCGACTTCCACCACCTGGCCGCTGAATTCATGCCCCAGCACCAGCGGGCCTTTCCCGTCTGCGGTTCCCAGAGGGCTGTGACCGTAATAATACGAGATATCCGAGCCGCAGATACCGCAGTATTTCACCTTGACCAGCACTTCATCGTCTGCAATCTGGGGGATATCGATCTCCTCAAGCCGCATCACCTCAGGCTCGTAGAAAACCTGCGCCTTCATCTTTCCTTTCATGGTGACAGCTCCTTCCTTATCGATTATTTGCAGTATTTTTCGTTGAGAGCGTCCACAAACGCCTTGCACCGCGCGGTGGCGTTCCAAGCATCCGGCCATTCGCACAGGTCGATGGCCCACCAGTCACCCTTATATCCGGCGATGTCAAGCAGTGCCGGTATCACGACGTCAAAATCGATGACGCCGTCTCCAACCGGCGCGTGCGTGCTGGTTTCCGCTACGTTGAGCGTGCCGTCCGAATCGATAAGGT
>JAAXZP010000287.1 GCA_012719815.1 Christensenellaceae bacterium | reverse complement strand
GGTGTCGGGCGGCGAGATGTTTGTGGCGATGAACGCCGGCTTCGACATGAGCAAGGTCTACCTGCACGGCAACAACAAGACGCCGGAAGACCTGCGCATGGCGGTGGACGCGGGCGTGGGCCGCGTGGTGATCGACAGCATGAGCGAAATAGGCCTGCTGGCGGGCATCGCGAAGGAGAAGGGCCGCGTGCAGCCGGTGCTGGTGCGCGTGAAGCCTGGCATTGAGGCGCACACGCACGAGTACATCAAGACGGGGCAGGAGGATTCCAAGTTCGGTTTCGGCATCGTCGACGGGCAGGCCCTGCAGGCGATACAGGAAATCCTGCGTTACGACAGCCTGGAGCTGGTAGGGCTGCATTGCCACATCGGCTCGCAGATATTCGAGGTGGAGCCGTTCCGCGAGACGGTGGACGTGATGTTCGACTTCATGCAGGACATCAAGGCGCAGACCGGCGTTGCGTTCCGGGAGATCGACTTCGGCGGCGGTCTCGGTATCCATTACACCGCGGACGACAAGCCCCTGGAGCCGCATGTGTACGTGCAGGCGATGCTGGACGAGCTGACATCGCTGTGCGACGAGCGGGGCATGGAGCCGCCGGCGTTCGTGATCGAGCCGGGCCGGTCCATCGTGGGCGAGGCGGGCACCACCCTATATACCATCGGCGACATCAAGATCATTCCGGGCGTGCGCACCTACGTGAGCGTGGACGGCAGCATGGCGGACAACCCCCGGCCGGCGCTGTATCAGGCGCAGTACACCTGCGCTCTGGCGGGCAGGATGAACGAGCCCGAAGAGACGGTGGTATCCATCGCGGGCCGGGCCTGCGAGAGCGGCGACATGCTGATATGGAACGCGGCGCTGCCCAAAGCGCAGCCGGGCGACATACTCGCGGTGTTTTCCACCGGCGCGTACAACTACTCGATGGCGAGCAACTACAACAAGCTCCCGCACCCGGCTGTGGTGCTGGTCAAGGACGGCCGCGCGGCGCTGATGGTAAAACGCCAGTCTTACGAGGACCTGGTGCGCAACGACTGTATTCCGGAGTGGCTGAAATAATGCTTGGCGCAAGCTTAAGGGTATAAAAGCTTAGAGGAGTGTTAAAGTTAGGGATGTATAAGACACATCCCTTTTTTATGCGACGGGCGGGGAAGAAAAAAGGGAAATGACCGGCGGGCAGTATTTTGTCGTTTTGTGTGGAAAAACACTGGACAACCACAAGAGATTGTGGTATTTTATCCACAGCAGACGACCCTTTAAAACCGGTCCAGTGAGTCCGGCAAGGAAAGTTTTTTTTGTGCGCACACACGTATGCCTTGCCGGGGGCAAGGCTTTTTTGATGCCTTGAAGTGGCGGCTGCTGACAAGAATTTCATATCAAGGAGGAATTATATGAACACGGTCCAGCCACTCGGCTATTTACCGGATGAGAGACCGCCATTCTGGAAGCTATTGCTGTATGCGCTCCAGCAGATTGTGGTCATGTTCCCCGCTACGATTCTTGTGGCGCTCATTACGGGGTTCCATCTCTCCACTACCATCTTTGCAAGCGGCCTTGCCACCCTGTGCTTCATTCTCATCACAGGCAGAAAGATTCCGCTGTACTTCGGCTCCAGCTTTTCCTATCTGTCCGCAATCATCGGTATGACCGGCGGAGTCGAATTCGGGCAGTTGCTGCCTGACGCCGTCATTTCGGAAGTCCAGTTCGGCATCATGGCTTCGGGCCTTGTGTCGATACTGGCGGGCGTCATCGTCAGGCTCTTCGGCAGGAAAGCGATCGAAAAGGTTTTGCCGGCCACAGTGACAGGGCCTATCGCCATGAGCATCGGCCTGACGCTGGCGGCCAACGCGCTGGGCGACGCCGCTCCGGTGCAGGGCGGCACGGGCATCGCGGCCACCGACTGGGTATGGCTGGTGTCGCTGGTCACGCTGCTGGCGACTATACTGTTCTCCGTGTACCTGAAAGGCATCTGGGGGCAGCTGCCGCTGCTGCTCGGGCCCATCGTGGGCTGCATCGTGGCGGCCATACTGCTGCTGGCGACCGGCGAATCCATGTTCAGAACGCTGCCGGAAGCGGCGAATTCCGGCTTCAGCATCATTCCCGGCGTGCTGACGCTGCCGCACATCACGCTGCCCAAAGTGTCCTGGCCGGCGGTGGCGGCGATTATGCCGATTGCGATTGCCACGATACCCGAATCCACTGCGCATGTGTTCCAGCTTGATATCTATGTCAACAACCTGGCCCGCAGGAAAGGCAAGCCTGATTACGATATCGGCAACAGGCTGGGCCAGAACCTCATCGGCGACGGTATTGGCGACATCGTGGCAGGCCTGGTGGGCGGCCCGGCGGGCACCAACTACGGCGAAAACATCAGCGCCATGGCGATTACCCGCGTGTTCTCCGTGCCGGTGCTGATCGCCGCGGCGATTATCGCCATGATCATCTCGTGCTTCACGCCGCTGGTCAACGTCATCTACGCCATACCGCAGGCCGTTATCGGCGGCATCGAGATCTACCTGTTCGGCGCGATTGCCGCGCAGGGCATCGCGATCATGATCGAGAAGAAAGCGGATATGTTCAGCGCCAAGAACATAGCCGTGATCGCGGTGATCATGATTATCGGCATCGGCGGCCAGTACAAGTTCGGCGGCACCATCCCGTTCCTCGGTTTGGATGTGCCCTGCATCGCGGGCGCGGCCATCGTCGGCATACTTCTGAACCTGCTCCTCAGCATCGGCGAGAAGAAGAAAGAAGCTGCGGAAGCGGAAAAGGCGGAATAACCGCTTAGGCTGACTTACAGGGCTGGGCAAAACCCGGCCCTGTTGTTTAATCAGAAACCTGCGGGCAGGCGGCAGGGCTATTAGCATTGAGTTCCAAAATGCCTGCGGATATAATACAACCTATTGTTCCTTGTACGAAGATTATGGGGAGGCGTTTGAATATGGACGAGAACCTGCGCCAGATAGCCAGCCGCATCCGGGAACTGCGCGACATTCTGGGCATCAGCACCGAAGAGATGGCGCAAAAGTGCGGCATTGCCCACGACACTTACCTAAAGTATGAGGCGGGCGAGCTGGACATACCGATCAGCGCGCTGTACAGCATTGCGTCGCAGCTGGGCGTGGATTTGACCGAGCTGCTGACCGGCGAAGCGCCGCGCATGACGACGCATTGCATCGTGCGGGCGGGGCACGGCGTGGCCGTCGAGCGCTACCCGGGCTACCGCTTTTCCAGCATCGCGTACAACTTCATCGGGCGCAGCATGGAGCCGCTGCTGGTCACCATCGAGCCGGAGGACGGCACGCCCGCGCTGGTGATGCACGGCGGGCAGGAGTTCAACTACGTGCTGGAAGGCCGCATACGCATCACGCTGGGCAAGCACAGCTACGAGCTTTCCGCGGGCGACAGCATCTACTTTGACCCGCGGCTGCCGCACGCGCAGAGCGCCGTCGGCGGTACCGCGCGGTTTCTGACCGTGATCAACGAGGAGAAATAGGGGGCGGCATGAGCGAGATATTGAAGCGGTTTTGCCCGCGTACCGAGTTTGATTCATACGAGGATTTCAAGCAAAATTACGTCTGCATCGCGCCTGAAAGGTTCAACTTCGCCCACGACGTGGTGGACGAATGGGCGCGCATCGAGCCGGACAAAAAGGCGCTGGTGTGGACCAACGACAGCGGCGAGATGAGGACGTATACGTTTGCCGACATGAAGCGGCTGTCCGACAAGGCCGCGAACCTGATCGCGTCCTGCGGCGTCGGCAAAGGCGACGTGGTGATGCTGATTTTGAAGCAGCGGCCCGAGGTGTGGGTGTGCATGACGGCGCTGATGAAGCTGGGCGCCGTGTGCGTACCGGCGAGCTACCAGCTGACGCCCAAGGACATCGAATACCGGTGCAACATCGCCGGCGTGAAGATGCTGATATGCGTGGATGAGCCGGCGGTTGTGGAACACGTCACTGAGGCGCTGCCCGCGTGCCCCACGGTGGAAACGCTGATGGCGGTGGGGGAGAGCGTACCGGCGGGGTGGATCGATTTCCGCGCGGAGATGGACAAGGCGTCCGGCGTGTTTGAGCGGCGGGAGGACATCCAAAACAGCGACATGATGCTGGTGTATTTCTCGTCCGGCACCACCGGCATGCCCAAGATGGTGTGGCACGACTACGAGTTTCCGCTGGGGCATATCGTGACCGCGAAATACTGGCAGCGCGTGCAGGAGAACAAGGTGCACATGACGCAGTCGGATTCCGGCTGGGCCAAGTTTGCCTGGGGCAAGATATTCGGCCAGTGGATATGCGGCGCGGCCATCGGCGCGTACGATACCGAGAAATTCGTGCCGCACAGGCTGCTGGACGCGGTGATACGCATAAGGCCTGCGACGTTCTGCGCGCCCGCCACCGTATACCGCTACCTCATCAAGGAGGACCTGTCGGGCTACGACTTCTCGTTCATCGAGCACGCGACGCTGGCGGGCGAGCCGCTGAACCCCGAGGTGTGCCGCAAGCTGGAGGAGATGACCGGCCTGCGGCTGCACGAGGGCTTCGGGCAGTCGGAATCGTCGGTGCTGCTCGCCAACTACCCGTGGTTTGAGATACGGCCCGGCTCGATGGGCAAGCCGTCTCCGCTGTACGACATAGACCTTGTTGACGCGGACGGCAACCGGTGCGAGGACGGCGAGGTGGGGTGCATCGTGGTGCGCAACACCGACAAGCGGCATCCGCTGGGGCTGTTCCACGGCTACTGGCGCGACGAAGCGGCGACGAACAAGGCGTGGAAGAACGGCGTATACAACACCGGCGACATGGCGTGGCGCGATGCGGACGGGTATTACT
>JAAXZP010000286.1 GCA_012719815.1 Christensenellaceae bacterium | reverse complement strand
GTCATGCCAAGGTCCGGCTTGCCAATGAATATCCACGACGTCGCGGTGGCGGTCAGCACAGCCGCAATCGCAGCGGTGTTGGTGGTCATCACGATGTGCGCCACATCGCCGGGGTTCTGGAAGCTCATCGTGGAGCCGGGGTTAAATCCGAACCACCCAAGCCACAGCACAAACAGGCCGATACCCGCCAAAGACATGTTATGGCCGGGGATGGCCTTGGGCATGCCGTTCTTGTCGTACTTCCCATGGCGCGGCCCAAGCATCATCGCGCCCGCAAGGGCCGCCCAGCCGCCCACCGAATGGACCACGGTGTCGCCCGCAAAGTCCATGAAGCAGAGTTCAGCCAGCCAGCCGCCGCCCCATATCCAGTGCCCCACAATCGGGTATATCACAAGAGTCAGCACGAAGGAAAACAGTATGAACGAGAGGTACTTCACGCGCTCCGCGACAGCCCCGGACACGATGGTCGCCGCAGTGCCGCAGAACACCAGCTGGAAGAAGAATTTGCCCCAGAACGGCACGCTGGATGTTAACGTGTCTTTGTAGAAATCAACATTAGAGCCCAGGATAAACAGGTTTTGCGTGCCCACAAACGGGTTGTCTCCCCCGAACATCAACCCCCAGCCCAGCAGCATAAAGCCGAGCGAGGCCACGGCGAACACGATAAAGTTCTTGGACAGGATGTTGACGGTGTTCTTCGACCGGGCAAAGCCGGATTCCACAGCCGCGAACCCCAGGTTCATAAAGAACACCAGCACAGCCGCCAGCACCGCCCCATAGTGTATCGACAATCATTGCGGTATCCATAGTGTTTTACCTCCTTAAAATTTAAAGCGTGTATTATTGCGCACACCCTAACGGATGCTCGCAGCAACACACGCCTTCGTGCAAGATTAAATTCGGCTTCGGGCTAAACTTGCGATGCAGAGCGGCTAAGCCTTAAGCGCTCGCCTCCAGCCCGCTTAAGCTGCCGGCGGATACACCCCTGCCCGGCATTACCGCTCTATAAAATCAGGCTATTACCTCATACATCGCCCTCGCCTTTAGCAAAATGTATACAAGCAAATGACGAAAAAAGCGCTATGGGCATCGCCCGTAGCGCCTTTGCTTGCCATCATTATAGCGGCTGATAATCTGTCAGTCAACAGAAAATATATTTATTACATGAAATTAATATTTCGACGTTTCGTTATCCTTGTCCTTAAGGGGCTTTTTCCCTCGCCTGTTCGGTTTCTCCGCGAAAAACGAGGTGACGAAAGCCACAGCGAGCAGCGCAATCGCGGGAATGACAAAGCCGAGATTGCCTCCGATCGGACACGCGCCGCTGAATGTTATATACAGCGCGACAGCCGCCAGCACCGCCCCCAGAACGAAAGAAATATTGGACACATACCTGAAAATCTTTCCCCGCATCGGCATACCTCGCGCAGCCCCTTGTCAGGCGTTTTTATGATTATACCAAACAAGGCGCGCATATATCAACGTGCATGTTATCACTGCACGCCCCAGAGAGCAGCCTTATAATACGGAATCCCGGCGCTAATTGAGAAAGGCGTATTCGTAATTGAGATACAGCGCGAAGCAGAGCCACACAAAGCCGGGCAGCAGCAGAGCGGCTGCCACCGGGCTGATTTTGGAAGCCGACGAGATAAGCGAAGCGGTCACAACGAGTATGGCGATCAGCACGAACAGCGCGCCCGCCGGGTTCTGCAGCATGTAAAACGTATAGGACCACAGCGCGCTCAGCACGCCGTAGGTCAGGTAGAGCATCAGCGTGCTTTTGTTCCTGGGAAAAAGCTCCGGCCGCCGGACGCCGCTGTTCGGGTCGTTCGGGTCGGCTGCGGTTGGCCGCAGGCCGCCGCCCGACCGGATGCTCACGATGGACAGCGACGCGGCAAACAGCGCGCCCAGTATGCCCCACACAATGGGGAACACCTCAAGCGGCGGCATCAGCGTGGGCGGGGTAAGCCCCCGGAACCATTCCGACGACGTGTCGGTAAACGCCTGGCTGCACAGCGCCACGGCGGCGGCAAAAAGCACGGACAGCGCAACGCGCAGCGTTTTTTCCCACGCGCTCATGATATTTCCCCCCTCAACTGAGTATATTCCAATAGACATACTGATATGTTCAGGAGGCGGCCATGACAGGGCGAGCGTTCTGGCTGGTAATGGCAGCGCTGCTGACAATCGGCTTTCTGGCCGCAGGCAATGTGCTGCAGGGGCGGCTGCTGGCAGCGCGGCCGCAGCCAGAGGTCAGCGTCTCAGAGGCGCTGGTCAATCGCGGCAGCGACGAGATAGTGATCGATATCCGGTATCCGGTGGTTTCGGGGCTCCATGACGCGGCGCTGGAGCGGTCTCTGAATGAGAGCATCCGCGCGCAGGTAGACGCAGCCGCCGACGCGGCCCAGGCCGAAGCCGCCGCGCTGTGGATGGAAGCGGAAACGGAAGGCTTTGAGCCGTGGGTTTACGTGTTCCATACGGACTACGAGGCGTACTGCACGCGCGGCATTCTCTCGCTGCGCGTGACCACGGCGCTGGATAACGGCGGGGTGGGTTTCCCGCATACGGTGTACTACAACATCGACATCGCACGCAGCCGCCGGCTTTGCCTTAATGACCTGTTCACATCCGGCGAATACCGCCAAGCACTGAGCGCGTATATCAGGCATCAGATCAGCGGAAACCCGCGCTTCTTCGCGAACGAGTTCACGGGAATTACCGGCCGCACAGCGTTCTTTGTCCGCGACGGGCGGCTTTATATCGCGTTCGCCAAGTATGAGATCGCATCGGGCATGACGGGAGAGCCGGTTTTCGCGATACCGCCCCGGCTGCTGCACGGGCAGCTCAAGCTGCAGTATGCCGGCTTGTTCCAATGAAAAAAGGCCGCTGACAGCGGCCTTTGCAAATGATCGGTGTGTAGCTACACCAGATTTTCCTCGTTGAGCGCCGCGAGCTCTCCCAGGAACCGGCCGTCCTTGCGGACAAGCTCGCCGTCGAAGTAGATCTCGCCGCCGCCGTACTCGGGCCGCTGTATCAGCACCAGGTCCCAGTGCACCGCGGACTTGTTGCCGTTGTCCGCGTCCTCGTAAGACGCGCCGGGCGTCAGGTGTATGGAGCCCGCAATCTTCTCGTCAAACAGCGTGTCGCACATCGGGTGCTTGATATACGGGTTGACGCCGAACGAGAACTCACCCAGATACCGCGCGCCCTCGTCGGTGTCCAAAATCTTGTTCAGCTTTTCGGTGTTGTTGGCTTTTGCGTTAACAATTTTGCCGTCCTTAAACTCCAGATAAATGTTCTCGAACTTGAAGCCCTGCGAGAACGACGGTGTGTTGTACGTGATATACCCGTTGGCGCTGGTTTTGACCGGCGCGGTGTAGAT
>JAAXZP010000003.1 GCA_012719815.1 Christensenellaceae bacterium | reverse complement strand
TCATAACTTTTCCAAAGGTCCTGTACGCGCTGATTGGTCTCCAGCTCGCGCGTCGATTCTGCGAACTTGATGCCTCTTTTCACCGCGGAGGCAGTGATTTCGTTGAGCAGCAGCGCCGCCAGGCCGGATTTCTGGTAGGCCGGATGTACGGCGATGAGATACAGCTCCAGCTCTTTGGGGTGGCGGAGCGCATGAATGAGGGGCGCCCAGCCGAAGGGCAGCATATAACCCCCCGATTTTTTGAGGGCTTCCCCCAGAGAAGGCGCGGCCAGGCCGAAAGCCACCAGTTTGTCGTTGTCATCCAGAATAAACTTGGCGAAGTCCGGATTGAGCAGCGGCAAAAAGCGATTGGTGTATTCGTTGGCAATCCTTTCAGTGAAGGGGACCACCCCGTAAAGGTCCTTATAGCATTCGCTGAGCAGGTCGAACACCTGCCGGACGATGGGTTTGACGTCTTTCATGCGCTTTAGGTTGAAGAAATGGACGCGGGAGCGCTGCATCACCTTTTCGGCCAGACGGCTGAGGCGCGCCAGCCGTTCGTCGTCCGGCTGAGGCGCCTGGATGCGATATTCCACCCAGTCGATGTCCTTCACATAGCCGTGCGCCTCGAAATGCCGGGGGTAATACGGGTAGTTGTATATCGTGACGGCGGAGCCCATGCGGTCGAACCCCTCTATCAGCAGGCCTTCCTTGTCGAGATCGGTGAAGCCCAGCGGCCCGTGCACCTGCTCGAGGCCCAGTTCCTTCGCCCAGGATTCCACTGCGGCAAACAGCGCGCCGGACACCTCCATGTCGTCGATGAAGTCCACCCGGGTGATTCGGATCTGCTTCTGGTTCCACAGCTCGTTGGCTTTCCGGTTCACGATGGCGCCGATGCGACCGACGATGTCGCCGTTCCTGTATGCCAGGAAAAAGCGCGCATCGCAGTATTCAAAAGCGCCGTTGGTCTCGGGGAAATACATCTTGTATTCTTCGGATTTGAGCTCGGGCACATAGTACGGGACGCCTTTGTACAGCCAGTCGGGGAAGCTTATATATTTTTTAACGTCGCGCTTCGCTTTGACCTCTTTGATCTCGACCATGGCGTATGCCCCCTGTATGATGATGGGTTTGATAACGGCAGTCTGTCAGTATGATTATACCAGAAGCGGGAGAAATGTACAGCGGGGAGCGGGCGAATATCATGCATATATTTTCTGAAACGGCATGTCATGTATAATATCTGAAAATCCGGATATAATCATCACCAGCAACCGCTTTTTTTGCTCCTTTATGCCGGCGCGGGCTTATGCGCAGACAAAATACCAGGGCCGCTGGGATTTATCCCGCGGCCATTGTCTTTGTATCGCTGTGCGCAAATGGATCAAGCGAGGCTCAGAGCAGCTTTTTTAAGTCTTCCATACCTTTGGGGCGAATGGAGTTGGAGCGGTAGAGACGTTTGAAGAGCAAATGGACCAGCAGCATGAGCAGGGCGGTCGCCAGCGTCTCCGGCAGCACGAAGCGCATGAGGCGGTAGCCCAGCGATACGTCGCGGCCCAGCATATAGGCGAGCAGCGCGGCGAGAAGCTCTTTGGCAAAAAATGCGCCTGCCGCAAGCAGCTCGGGGACCAGCACCGGGTCGATGTAGTTGATGCGGCTTACGGCGAAATAAAGGCTCATACCCACGACAAAATAGGGCAGCGTGTAAAAACCGATGACGCCGGCGTACATGATGTCCAGCGCGAGCCCGCAGATAAAGCCGATGGCCGCGCCCACCCGGCTTTTTTCCAGCGCGACGATGGACGCCATGGTGCAGATGATAAGGTCCGGCGCGATGCCCAGTATGCTGAGCCGGGGGAACACCACGCCGGTGAATATCAGATTGACGATAACCGTCAGCACGAGAAACAGGTATCTCATTGCAGCGCCTTTTCCACGTCGATCAGCTGGTTGGTGATCACCATCACCTCTTCCAGGTGCTTAAAGTCCACCCAGGGCGTGACAACCGCCTCGTTGCGCATGCCGTCCGTGCTGGGGCGCACCTCGGTGACTTCGCCGATGGCGATGCCTTTGGGGAATATGCCGGCCAGGCCCGACGTGATAACGGTGTCGCCCGGTATCAGGTCCGCATCCAGCGGCAGGTTGCCCATCACCAGCAGGGCTTCGTCGGCGTCGGTGCCCGCCGTGCCGGTCAGTATGCCGTAGTCGCGCGTGCGCTCCACAATTCCGGAAACGCCGCTGGAGGTGTCGATGATGGCCATCACGCGGCACCAGGTGGCGCCCACGTCCACCACGCGGCCTACCAGGCCGTCCCCGTTGACCACCGGCATATCGACCTTGATGCCGTCCGCCAGGCCGACGTCCAGCAGGAATATGTTAAACCAATGCCCCGGCGCGTTGCTGCCGATGACGCGGGCTGTGACGAATTCAAGATTCAGTGAGCTGGCATCGAAATTTAGCAGTTTGCTCAGGCGCTCGTTTTCCGCCTTGATTTCGTTGTAATCCGCAAGCTGGGCTTTGAGCTCGGCGATCTCAGCTTTAAGCTCAAGGTTTTCCGTCTGCAGGTCGGTACTGGCGAACATGCGGTCAAAAAAGTCGCCAATGGCGTCTGTCGCCGAGTAAAGCGCGCGCTGAACAGGCGCAAACAGGCTGCCGGCGAAACTCTCTGCACCTGACATGTTGTTTTCGCCCGCCGTGATGACCATGACCACCAGCAATATGATGACCACAATGATGGTGATCACCAGCGGACGGTTACGCAAAAACTGCATATTCTCTCCTTAAACGCGGCATTTAAGCGCAGGCGTATTATAACACAAATGCGGCAGATATGAAACACGCGCAGCCGATGTTTACAATTTGGCCATCAGACGCTGAACGGCCTTTGCCCTCGGTTTTGCGGCGGATTTTTTACAGAAATGCGAGCGCGAGAAGCAACTTGGTAATACAGCCAGGGCAAAAACAATCAAATAAACAAAAAGAGTATAAAAACAACAAAAAAGATTGTAAAGACATTTTATATATATGTTCTAAAATAATATTGATATGGTGAATGGCCCAATGGCGGCCATTGACCGTAGACTGTCCATCATTGCAACATTCATGAGAGTTTTGATTTTGATAAGAATGTTCCTGGCCTGAACCGTTTCGATATGGCTGGCGAGGGTAACTGTGTTCTTTGTTTATGGGCGCTGACCTGACTCATTGAACATAAAACAGAACAATTGAGCAGCTTGGCGGGATGGTTGTGATGCTGATTGTTGACCCGAACGGTGTGGAGATTGAGATAATCCAGGATTGACTGGTTGTTGTCCTGAGAGGATTGCAGGACACAATCGGCATAAGATCTTTTTGAAGGAGGCAAGGCAATGAAAGACGTATTGCTCATGGCTGTGGACCTGGGGACGAGCTTTATCAAGGTGGGCGTTTAC
>JAAXZP010000285.1 GCA_012719815.1 Christensenellaceae bacterium | reverse complement strand
ATCACCGGTGGTATTTCGCGCACCTCAAAGCCCAGCTTCTCGCCGTCGCGGATCAGTGTGCTGATATTGCCCCTGGCATGTTTGCCATACGTATAGTTGTAGCCTGCCACCAGGCGCACGGGATGAAAAACGTCTCGTAGCATGCGCGGAAAAGTGTGGTGGTCAATGGACGCAAAGCGCTTGTCGAAATGAGCAATGCAAAGATAATCGATGCCCGATTTCTCAAAGGCGGCTTTCTTCTCGTCCAGCGTCATCCGCCGCATCGGCGGGGGCGCGGCGTTGAACACGTCCATGGGCAGCGCGTCGAAAGTGAACACGGCGCTCTCGCCCGGCCCCTGCTTCACCGCCTCGATCAGCGCCATGTGCCCCTTATGCAGCCCGTCAAAAGTGCCCAGAGCCAGGCTTAATTTTGAAAACTTCATTCTTCGGGCCTGCGCCCAGGTTATTATCCGCATCACTCATCCACCAGCAGCGTTGAGATCTTCATCATGCCGCCGCCCGCGCGGCCCAGCCCAAGCAGTTCGCCTCCCGCGTAAATGCGGCCCGTTTCCATCGGCCCGCCTGCGTATTCCACCGGCGCGCCGTTAACCAGCAGCCGCCTTTTATCGGCATCGGCGTCGGCTCGCGGCAGGTGGCTTAAGAAACCCTCCAGCGGCAGCAGCGCTTCGGCAGGCACGCCCTGCTCCAGTTCGTCAGTCGTCCATGCGTCTTCAATAGCAAGACCCGCGCAGCGCGTGCGCGCCAGAAACGACATATAGGCCGGCCGGTTCAGCGCCCGCCCGATGTCTTCGCACAGCGTGCGGATATACGTCCCCTTGCCGCACACCACGCGGAACCGGTGGACGTACGCCGACTCGGCCCCCAGATACTCCGTTTCGTATATCTCGATCTCGCGCGGCTTTTCCGGGAGCACCACGCCCCGGCGCGCCAGCTGATAGCGCTTGACGCCATCCTGCCGGGCTGCCGAATAGGCAGGCGTCAACTGCGTCACCACGCCCGTGAACCGCGAAAGCGCTTCCTCCACTTCTTCCGGCTGCGGCGCAGGCTCAGATGACCTTGCAATCACGTTGCCGTAGCTGTCGCCGGTATCGGTGGACACGCCGAACGTGATGCCGGCGATGTATTCCTTTTTTCCGCCCATAAGGTATGAGGAAATGCGCGTCGCCTTGCCCACCAGTATGGGCAGCACGCCACAGGCGCCCGGGTCCAGCGTACCCGCGTGCCCGGTCTTCTCCCCCAACAACCGCTTAAAAAAAGCCACCGCGCCGCCCGAAGACATGCCCGGCGGTTTCAGGAAATTGATGACCCCGTTCATTAAACCAGCTCCACGAGCTTATCCAGCACGTCTTTTTTGAGTTCATCCAGCTTGCCCCCGGTGCAGCAGCCCGCCGCGTTCATATGGCCGCCGCCCCCGTAGGCCGCGGCTACCGCGCCCACGTCGATATCCCCCTTGGAACGGAAACTGATTTTAACGCCTGTGGGCAGTTCGCTGAAAAACACGGCGATTTGCGTCTCCTCGATCTCGCGCGCGTAATCCACGATGTTCTCGCAATCCGCGCCCGTCGCGCCAAACTCCTTCATGTCGCTGTCCAGCAGCGTCACGCTGGCGATCTTGCCTTCCGAAAACAGCTCCAGACGCGAAATCGCCCGGCCGATCAGCCGCGTGGCGAGCAGCGAGCGCCGGCGGAACAGTATGTCCGCCGTGGCGCGCAGGTCGAAAAGCTCCACCAGCTCCGAGACATACGCAAGGCTTTTGCGGCCCGTGTTGGAATAAGTGAAATTGCCGGTATCGGTGGATATGGCAATGTAGAGATACTTCGCGATGTCGGCATCCGGCTCCACGCCGCAGACGCGCATCAGTTCGAATATAATCTCCCCCCCCGAAGACGCTTCGGCGATATAGTTGATGTGCGCAAACCCTTCGTTGGTGACGTGATGGTCGATGTTGACCGTCTCAGCCGCCTGCTTAAACAGCTTGTGGCATTTGCCCAAACGCGCAGCGTCCGCGCAGTCCACCGCGATCACCAGCGTTCCGGCCGCATCACAGGAGGACGGGTCTTCCAGCACGCCCGCGGGAAACAGCGGCACGTAACGGTCCGGCATCTCGCCGTCGCAGCAGATGCGCGCCTGCTTGCCCATCTTTTCCAGTATGCGCCAGAGCGCAAAACAGGAGCCGAGCGTGTCCCCGTCCGGCTGTATGTGCGCGACCAGCATGATGTCTTTGGCCCTCTCAATGGCCATTTTGACGTCGTTTAAATCCATGTTGTCAGACTTTCTTGAGCAACTCCGATATCCTGCTGCTGTATTCGATGGAGGTGTCCAGTATAAACCTGATTTCTGGCAGGCGCCGCAGCCGCATCCGCGCACCCACCTCATTTTTGATGAAGTGCTCCGCATGTGTCAGCGTTTCAATCGTGGACTTTTTGAACTTCTCCGTATCGTAGACGCTGATATACGCCTTGGCGTATTTTAAGTCGCGGGAAAGCTCGACATGCGTCACGCTCGCCATCTCGGATATTCTGGGATCCTTCATCTCGTTTTTGATAATGTCACTCAGCACACGTTTGAATTCCGACTGTATGACTGAGATCCTGTCCTTGTGCACTATCTCTCCATCTCCTGCATTTCGAAGGCTTCGATGACGTCGCCTTCCTTTATGTCATTATAGTTTTTGATGGTAATACCACATTCATACCCGGCAACAACTTCTTTGACGTCGTCCTTGAAACGCTTGAGCGAGCCGATCTGCCCTTCGTGCACAACCACGTTGTCGCGCAGCAGCCGCACGGAAGCGTTCCGGGCAATTTTGCCGTCCGTCACATAGCTGCCTGCGATGGTGCCCACGCTGGACACGACGAATATGTTGCGCACTTCCGCGTGGCCCAGTATGACCTCCTTGAACTGCGGCGCGAGCATGCCCTTGATCGCGAGCTCCAGGTCTTCGATGGCCTTGTAGATGACGCGGTACGTGCGGATTTCCACCTTTTCCTTCTCAGCTTCGGCGCGGGCAAGGCTGTCCGGCCGGACATTGAAACCGATGATGACCGCATTGGAGGCGGAAGCCAGCATGACGTCCATCACCTTGATGGCGCCGACGCCCGCATGTATCACTTTCACGCGCACCTCGTCGTTGGAGAGCTTCTCCAGCGCCTGCTTGACCGCTTCCACCGAGCCCTGCACGTCCGCCTTGACCACGATGTTGAGATCCTTCACCTTGCCCTGCTCAACCTGGCTGAACAGGTCTTCTAACGATACCCTGGACAGGCTCTTGAGCTGTTCGGCTT
>JAAXZP010000284.1 GCA_012719815.1 Christensenellaceae bacterium | reverse complement strand
TTTGCAGCCGCAAGGTCCACAAACGGCGGGCACACCACGATGTCCACCCTGTCGTTGTCCTTCACTAGCGGAATCAACGCCTTGATCAGCGCGACGGCTTCATCAGGCGTTTTGTTCATTTTCCAGTTTCCTGCGATGATCGGTTTTCTCCTCATATGTCATACCTCCTAAAATATTGTCGAAAACAGTTTGATGTCATGCGGCCGCTCGGCAGCCGCATCCGTTCCGGCGCAGTTTCGTGAAAAAAGGCCGCTCTAAGAGAGCAGCCCCTGGTACTGTGCCTTCAAAACCGTCCCTCACTTGTCCTGCAGCGCCACGATGCCGGGCAGTTCGATGCCTTCCAGGAACTCCAGTGACGCGCCGCCGCCGGTGGAAATGTGCGTGATGGCATCCGCGAAGCCCATCTGCTTCACAGCCGCCGCGCTGTCGCCGCCGCCGATGATGGTGGTCGCTTCGGAATCCGCCATCGCGCGGGCGATAGCCTTGGTACCCTCCGCAAAAGGCGCCATCTCGAACACGCCCATCGGCCCGTTCCAGACAACGGTTTTCGCGGTACGGATTTTGTCCGCAAACAGCATGCGCGAAGTCGGCCCGATATCCAAGCCCATCCAGCCTTCCGGAATATGCTCGCACGGCACCACGTCGGTCTTGGCGTTCACGTCGAACTTGTCCGCCACAATGGTATCCACAGGCAGCATGAGATCCACGCCTTTGGCTGCCGCCTTGGCCATAAGATCCTTGGCGAGCTCGATGCGCTCTTCGTCTACCAGCGACGCGCCCACCTCATAGCCTTTGGCTTTGAGGAACGTATAGGCCATGCCGCCGCCAATGATGATGGAATCCACCTTGTTGATCAGGTTGTTGATAACGCCGATCTTATCCGATACTTTCGCACCGCCCAGTACCGCCACAAAAGGCCGCGCAGGGTTGTCCAGCGCGCCGCCGAGGAAATCCAGCTCCTTGCCGATCAGGAAACCGGCCACAGCCGGAATATACGAAGCCACGCCCACCGTGGACGCATGCGCCCGGTGCGCGGTGCCGAAAGCGTCGTTGACGAATATATCCGCAAAGGATGCAAGCTTCTTGGAGAACTCGGGGTCGTTCGCGGTCTCTTCCTTGTGGAAGCGCACGTTCTCCAGCAGCACGATATCGCCGTCTTTCATGGCAGCCACAGCGGCCTGCGCGCTCTCGCCCACCACATCGGTCGCGAAAGTCACCTTGCGGCCGATGTGCTTCTCCAGACGCTGCGCCACCGGCTTCAGCGAAAACTCAGGCTTAAATTCGCCTTTCGGACGGCCCAGGTGCGAACACAGTATGACTTTCGCGTTCTGCCCCACGAGGTATTCGATGGTGGGCAGGGCCGCGACGATACGCGTGTCGTCCGTCACCTCTTTGTTCTCGTTGAGAGGCACGTTGAAGTCTACCCGGACCAGTACTCTTTTTCCCGCCACATCAATATCTTTGACTGTCTTCTTATTCATACACCGGCTCCTTTGGTTAGTAACGGTCATAAAAATTTAATACCAACAAACATTCTATGCGAAAGAAATCCAAAATGCAAGAAGGAAATTCGCTTCCCATCCTGTCCAACCGTTCTTTTCCGGCGGTATTATACCCTCTGAGGGTCGCACTATATACACCGGTCAGCACAGCCCGGGAAAGCCGTTTTGCCGCAACGCTTCGTACAACACGATGCTGACGGAATTGGAGAGGTTGAGCGACCGCAGGCCCGGCCGCATCGGTATGCGTATCGCCTCCCCCACGCCGGAGAAAATGAGCTCTTCGGGAAGCCCTTTGGTCTCCTTGCCGAAAAACAGGTAGCAGCCGTCCTCGAACTTAACGTCGCAGTAACTACGCCGGGCTTTTGTGGAACAGAAATAGTATTTTCCGCCCGGGTGAGCGGCGAAGAATTCGTCCAGGTTGCGGTAGGTCCTGACGCCGAGGTGCGGCCAGTAATCCAGCCCAGCCCGCTTCAAATGCTTGTCGGATATCGAAAAGCCGAGCGGCTCTATCAGATGCAGATGAGCTCCCGTCACCGCGCAGGTGCGCGCGATATTGCCGGTGTTGGCCGGAATCTCCGGCTCTACGAGTACGATGTGAAACTCCATGCTTCCTCCTTGCAGCTCCTTGCTTCAAGCTGCGCAGGCAGACGCTCATCCGCACGCGCCTTTAATTGAACGTCGCAGGAAACACCTTTACCAGTTCTCCCCCGCGCAGGAGGCAATCCTTGGACTTCTTTTTTCCGTCCACCACCACAATACCCGCCATATCCACCGGGAAATTGATCTCGCGCAGCAGGTCGATAATCCTTTTCTCACAACTGATCTCACACTGTATGACAGATTTGGACACTACCTTTTCCAGCCCGCTTTTTAGCTTGAGCGTCACCGTCATCCGTTATTCCTCCACACCCTCATCAGAGGGTTTCCAGCGGTTATCATATCGTATAAACTCTCCCCGACATTAATGCTTCACGCCGGAGATCAGGTACAGGTCTTTGTTGTCTATTAATACATCCACGTCAAAAAAGGGCTCAAACCAGCCGCACTCCTCGTCCGCGCTCTGAAGCGGCACGCCGCACCCCCAAACCTCGGGCGCCGCATTGACGCTTTCGCGTCCCGCGTTGTGCGCCACCACAAAACGCCCGCCGGGCATCAGCAGCCTCAGCGTCTTTTGAACAAACTTCTCCCTGTCCGGGAAGCACGTATACGCGTTATACACGATGATGCGGTCGAAATTACCCGCTTCCATATTGAAATAATCCGCCGTGACGACGCGCAGCCGCCTGTCCTGATGCATCGCGCGCGCCTTTTCAGTCATCGCTTCGGAGATGTCGATGCCCATCAGCAGCTGAGGGTCGCGGGACAGCAGCCAGGGAAACAGGACGCCCGTTCCGCAGGCGACGTCCAGAACGCGCTGCCCGGCATGCAGGTCCAGCGCACGCATGATGGTGCGCAGCTTGTGCAGTTCATGGCGGGCATGCCTGTCCCAGTTCTCGCCCTGGCGGTCAATATATGCCCTGGCGGCGCCGGGCCGTATGACCGCTTCACCGCTCATTCTCATCATAACTTTATTCCTCCAAAACACCCGCATTTCTGCGACAACAGCACTCAATATAACACCGGTGCATGATGTTGTCAATGATAGAATAAAAAGCCGCGAATTGCCGGTGACGACGTGATGTCCGGGGCTTTTTTCATGCAGTTTTATTATCCTGAAATAAACGGCCGGGCTGCTTGTCATGATAGGCCTTAAGCCGCCATAAACATGTAAAGACCTGCTCCGGCCCGTACAAAAAGGATGACCGGCCGGATGGGCATTGGCAAAAGCCATTTTTTATAATATAATTC
>JAAXZP010000283.1 GCA_012719815.1 Christensenellaceae bacterium | reverse complement strand
TTCGTAAAACAAATGAAGACAGCTGTTTTGCCACGGAAGTGGATGGCGGTTTTTTTGCCATCGTTGCGGACGGCATGGGCGGCCACAACGGCGGCGAGGTAGCCAGCAGCATCGTCATCGAGACGGCAAAAGCGCTGCTGTCGGAAAAGTCGCCGTGCTGTCTTGGGCAGGACGATATCCGCCGTCTTTTGATTCTGGCCAACCAAAACATTCTGGACAGGGCGGACCGGGACAGGCATCTTAAAGGCATGGGGTCCACC
Organism: Christensenellaceae bacterium; assembly: GCA_012719815.1. GTDB lineage: Bacteria > Bacillota > Clostridia > Christensenellales > SZUA-584 > SZUA-584. The sequence continues at coordinate 3,025 of JAAXZP010000283.1, read as the reverse complement.
GCCACGCTGGTGTCCATCTGCGGAATGCAGGCCATCATCGGCCATGTGGGCGATTCCCGCGCCTATCTTTTCCGCGACCAAAAGCTTTCCCAGCTCACAAAGGACCATTCCTACGTGCAGATGCTCGTCGAGAGCGGATACATCACCCAGCAGGAGGCGCTGGTGCACCCGCACCGCAATATTATCACGCGCGCCATCGGCACGGAATCCAATCTGGAGCCGGACGTATGGACGGATGAGCTGCAGGCTGGCGACGTGCTGCTGCTCTGCAGCGACGGGCTCAGCAGCTCCGTTCCTGACGAGAAGATCGCCGACATACTGCGCAGCGGCATCCCCGAAGCGGCCGACAGACTGATTGAAGCGTCGCTGGCTGCGGGCGGGCCGGACAATATCAGCGTTGTCATCGTGCAGACGGGCGGTGAAAACGTATGATTGGGCGTACACTGGGCGGCCGCTATACGGTTGTCGAAATGGTGGATTCCGGCGGCATGGCCTATATATACAAGGCCCTGTGCAAAAAGACCGGCAAGTTCGTAGCGGTCAAGGTGCTCAAGGAGAAGTTCTCCACCAGCCATGAGTACGTAAACCGCTTTAAGAAAGAGGCGGCGGCCGCGTTCTCGCTGGAGCATGACGGCATCGTCCACGTGATGGATATCGGGTGCGACGACGGCGTCTACTATATGGTGATGGAGTATATCGAAGGGCGTACGCTCAAGTCCATCATCGAGGCTGAGGGGAAGATAGACGAGAAGCGGGCCATCGGCTATGCCATCCAGATATGCAACGCGCTGGCCGCAGCCCATAAAAAAGGCATTATTCACCGTGACATCAAGCCGCAGAACATACTGATCGATGCGGACGACCGGGCAAAGGTGACGGATTTCGGCATCGCCAAAAGCCTGTCGGCGCGCCATGAGAGCGAGGATCAGGTGATCGGTTCAGTATACTACATTTCGCCGGAGCAGGCCCGGGGAGAAAGCGTGGACGCCCGGACGGACATCTATTCGCTTGGCATCATGCTGTATGAGATGACCACGGGCGAGCTGCCGTACGTCGGCGATCAGACGGTTTCCGTGGCGCTCAAGCACATCAACGAGCAGATTACGGAACCGATTCAGAAGAATCCGGCGCTTTCGCAGTCCCTCAACAAGATAATCCTTAAAGCCACGAGCAAGAACAAAAGGGACCGGTATCGCAACATGGACGCTTTCCGCGACGATCTGGTGCGGGCGTTGGTGGACCCCAGCGGAGAGTTTGTCGAACTGCCCTATCATCGCACTCCTCTGACAGCCGGGCTGCTTGTGTCAACGCAGAAGATCAAGGTATGGAAAGTGTGCGTGCTGGCGGTGCGCATACTGGGGCTGGGCGTGGCGGCGGGCTTTACCATCAGCGCGATTAACGCGGCAGCCCGGCAGGCGACCACCGTGCCGGACACCACCGGCCTGGATATGAGCACTGCGACTGATATACTGAGAAACGCCGGTCTTGAGGTCAGCTCGGAATTTGAGTCCAGCGAGACGATCGCGATGGGCGTGGTGATATCGCAGTCACCCCAGGGCGGCACTCAGGTCCAAAGAGGCGAGACTGTGACGCTGATGGTATCCAGCGGGCCTTCCGACCTGCTGATGCCTGACGTATACGACATGACGCTGGAGGAAGCGCAGGCCGCCCTCGAGGAGATGGGCCTTGTCGTGGAAAGCGTAACCTATGAAGACGTCTCGGACGTAGCTCCCGGCCATGTGATCGCGCAGTCGCCGGAATCGGGCGCTGTTGTCAGCGCGGGCGATGCGGTCAGCCTGGTGGTCGCGGGGGAAACCGTGCCCAGCGCGCTGATGCCGTCGCTCACCGGCAGGCTGCTGAGCCAGGCCATCCCGTTGCTTTACGATAGCGGCTTTACCACCTGCTACGTGTACGAACAGGAGAGCGAACTGCCTGAAGGCACAATAACTGCGCAAAGCCCGGAGCAGGGCATCATGACGCCTTTTGACAACGAGGTATCGCTTTGGGTGAGCGCTTACAAGGATAAGAAATATACAGGCCTCCTGACGGCTGAAATCGACGTGGAGGAAAACAACTCGATCCTGCGCATCATCGTAGAGGATACGCTGGACGGCCGGGTTGTCGATTTTGTGGAGGAGATGCAGCCACAGACGGGCGCATACCGCTTAAATTACACCGTTCGCTGCCTGACAGCCGGTCAAAAGACCGTAAGGGTATTGCTGAACAATGTCGAGGTTTTAAACAGTGCGGTTGAAGTCCGATAGCGCAGAGCAACGTACTGGCCGGATACTGAAAGGCGTAGGCGGCTTTTATTATGTGATGGACGATAAGGGCGCGGTGCACGAGTGCAAGGCCCGCGGGCGTTTTCGCCTTGACGGCATGACGCCGTTGCCCGGCGATATGGTGCGCTTTTCGACGCAAAAGGATTCCTACGGCTTCATCGAGGAGATATTGCCGCGGCGAAACGAGCTGAAACGGCCGCGCGTGGCCAATGTCGACATGGCGGCCATCGTGGTATCGGCGCAAAAGCCGCAGGTGGACAAACTGCTGTGCGACAAGCTGATCGTCCATCTGAAGCGGGCCGGTATCCGACCGCTGCTGGTGATCAACAAGTGCGACGTGGCTGCTCCGGAAGCTGTGGACGCGCTTGAAGCGGAATACCGCGGCGTCTGTCCCGTTGTGCGCGTTTCCGCACTGTCGGGCGAGGGTCTTTCCGAACTGAAAGCGGCGCTGTCCGGATGCTGCACCTGCTTTGCCGGTCAGTCCGCCGTGGGCAAATCGTCGCTGCTTAACGCGCTGTTCCCGCACCTGTCGCTGGAGACCGGCGGCCTGTCCAGAAAGGTGGACAGGGGCCGGCACACCACGCGGCACGCTGAACTTATTGTGCTGGACGATGCTGGCGCGGTGCACGAGTGTAAAGCGCGCGGGCGTTTTCGTCTTGAAGGCACAACGCCGCTGCCCGGCGATATGGTGCGCTTTTCGACGCAAAAGGATTCCTACGGCTTCATCGAGGAGATATTGCCGC
>JAAXZP010000282.1 GCA_012719815.1 Christensenellaceae bacterium | reverse complement strand
GGTCAGCGTATCCTCCCATTCCGGATCGTCCGGGTGCAGCGCGCTGAAAAAGCACAGCTTGTCGCTCCTGTTTGCCATGGCCCAGGCGTTGATGGCTTTTACCTGCGAGGGCTTGGTGGCTACGGGCAGCACCACGCTTTTGTCCACGCCGCACGCCGCCATGTGCGCCAGAAGGCCGCTGATTGTGCCGTCGTGCGCGGCCCGGATGCGGGCCCGTTCCTCAAGTTTATCGAGAGCCGCAGCCGCGATCCTGTCGTCGAAGCAGTGTGCATGAAAGTCGATGATCATGGCTTGTTCTCCGGTTGTTTTTCCCCAATTCTACACCGGAGAGCCGGCCAGGGCAAGCCAAAACCCGAACTCTGATTCTTGAAGCATAAAAAACTGCCGCGCCGACCGGAGTCAGGACAGCGGCAGTGATTTTTGCATAGGCTTATATCATATCTTCGGAGAACTCGACGCGGGCGCCGAAAACATCCTTGATCGTTTCAATGATGCGCCCGTCAAAAAAACGCTCGCGGTTGTGCACCACGATGGACAGCGGCGCAATGTTGACCAGCGTGGAGAGCAGCGCGTCATCCTTGTCGATGCGGCCGCCGGAAAAGCGGCTCTGAAGCAGGCACAGCCGTTCGTCCAGCAGCACGTATTCGCCTTCGCCGTCGATACAGATATGCACCTGCTTGACGCGCGGTATGCGGATCTTCACGAACAGGCGCAGTATCTCCACGAACTCGGCGTATTCCTTTTTCCGGATGTGGTCCTGCACGCACCAGTTCAGTTCGTTCTCCCATGCCGTGAGGTAGTCCTTCATGCGGAACCGCATAAAGCCTTCCAGTACAACGTTGTCGGTGCCGTTTTGCTTCAGCGTTTCGATCAGCCGCTGCCTAACGTCCATCTTGCACAGCATGACTTCGTTCTTCTGGCCGTTTTTTCCGTACCAGAGGCGCTTTAATGCCCTCACCAGTATGTCGCACTGTTCTTTTTCCGACAGGAAGCAGTATTTCTGCCGGAGCAGCCGCACCATATGCCGTATCTGAAGGTTTTCGACGATGATGTCCGCCAGCAGCGTGCACAGCATCGCAGTTTCCTTGGCCGGATCGTTCTCGGAATCCGTCACGGTTACCCGGACAGTGCGGCCGTCGGATCCGTCTATTGAATTTATACTGACAAGGCATCCCTGCCGCAGCGCGTCATGCGTCCGGTTCGCAATCAGCGGGGCGAGCTCGAGACCCTGATCTTCAATACTCAAAATAATGTTCAAAACCGATCACCCTTTTTTAGCCGTTCACTATAATTTATGCCGAGTCAAAATAAACGTTTCTCACATTAATTTTTGCAGCGCCGGCATAATAATTTCGTTGTATTTTTTGCTAAAGCATACGCGTTAAAAAGGCGCAAAATCCGTTGCGGACGAGCGAGATGGCTGTTAATATTAACCATAGGCAGAAGCAAAAACGAATTCGTTTAAGAGGGCGCGGGATGGAAGATGATATCATCAGTCGGACCAGGCGATGCGCGGAACTGGCACAGATGCTGCTGGCTGCGGATGAAGAGGCGCGGTATGAAGAGCCGAAGGATATGCGCGAAGCACTGCTGAGGCTTTATTATGCCGTAAACCTGGAGGAGGAGATGGAGGCGTGCAAGGCGCTGCTGACGGAGGACACCAGCGAAGAGGCGGTGGATGCGGTCCATGATGCGGCTGAGATAGTGCGTGCAGCATCCGACGCCGCGTTTGGCCTGATTGAAAGATACGGCGCATCGGATGCCGGGTTCGCGGCAAAGATAGATAAGCTCAGGCTGGACGACGCGGATGACGGGCTTTTTGATCTTTTGTGCAAGCTATATAAGTGCGAGGGCATCATCCGGATGGCCTATCGGTGCGCGACGTGGTATCCCGCTTACGGCCCTTCCGACACTCTGTTGGACGCCTGGAAAGGCAGCATACCCGAAGGGCCTTGGGGCGTTGATCCGGAAAGCTTCATCGAACAAGCAATGGACATGAATATCATGGAGCTGCTGGACATACGGGCTGAGCTCATTAGGAAAATCGCGCCGATGGCTGAGGAAATGCACTGACAGCATAGACCGCATATGATATATCAGGGAGATGGGTGCTGTGAAGCTGGCCATATTTGATTATGACGGGACGCTGTTCCCGATGGATACGCTGCCCTTCCTGATGGCCGAGTGGCGCCGCGAAGGGCGCTCCCTACGCCGTTTGCTCGCCGCGTATGCTTCGGTGGGCTCACTTTTAGTGGGCTATAAGCTGGGCATTGCGTGCGGGCGCTCCCGCGAGATGCTGCACCGCATGGCGCTGCAGCGCGTAACGCGCCTGTTTGCGGGCATGAGCGAGACGGAAGTGTCGGCATTTCTCAAACGTAACGCAGAACGGATGGCGCCGCTGCTGCGCCCGTCGGTATTGGCCGAACTGCGGCTTGCCCAGCAGCAGGGATATCACACGGTGCTGCTGTCGGGCACATATGAAACGCTGATGCAGCATGTCGGCGCGATCATCGGCATTGATACCGCGATCGGCACGGCACTGCGCTACAAAAACGGCATAGTGGATGTGGAGCGTGAACTGGACGTCGTCTGTGGAAATGACAAGGTGGAGCGGCTCATTGCCGCTTTCGCCGGGCATTCGGTGGACTGGGCGGAGAGCATCGCCTATGCGGACAGCTATTCCGACCTGCCGGTGCTGCGCCGGGTGGGGCATCCGGTGGCGGTGTGCCCGGACCCGGAGCTTGCGGCCCTGCTGCCACAGCCCGGATGGCGAGTAATAGAACGGTGACAGGCTAAAAGGGCGCAGGCAATAGAAATAAATGAAGGGCGGTTTTGACCGCCCTTTGTCGTTTCCCGTCACTCGACCACCTTGACGATGTTGTACATGTCGGAGAGCACAGCCCAGTTCTGCGGGAACGCTAGGCCCAGCAGCCAGTAGCTGACGCCGCGCAGGTCGTATTTGTTGACCAGCAGCAGTTTGGCGCGCACGCTGCGGGCGTCTTCGAACCACACTTCGTGCTGCACGCCGTCGGCGTCGTAATACCGGAACATGGGCGTCTGCGTCTGCTCTCTGAACTGGATGACGGCGCCCTCTTCCGCCGCCAACCTGACAGCGCCCTGCGGGGAGAGCCGCCGCGCCCACGGATTTCCCGGGCGATAGGGCAGCGTCCAGTCGTAACCGTAAAGCGGCATACCCATCATGATCTTGCGGCTGGGGATTACCGAAACAGCATAAGCGATGACATTTTCAACCAAATCGACGGGAGCCACAGCATACGGCGGCCAGCCAGACCAGCCCCATTCATAGGTCATGAGGATCACGAAGTCGACGATTTCGCCGTGTGCCGCGTAATCGTGCGCGCCGTGCCCCGCGCCGGTGGTGACATCGGAATCCTTGGGCGCAAGCGCAGTGGAAACCACATAGCCTTCAGCGTGCAGCGCGTCGGTGATGCGCCTTAAGAAATTGTTGTAGAGCTGCCTGTTTTCCGGCGATATGCGCTCAAAATCGATATTGACGCCGTAATACCATTTGCTCTGCATGGTACTCAGCACATTGGCTATCAGCCGGTCCTGAACCGCCGAACTTTGCAGTATGCCGTCCACCAGTTCCGTATCGAAATTGCCGTTCGCGAAGTTGGTGATCACCAGCAGAGACGCAATGCGCAGCTCGCGCGCGGCGCCGAGCATGGCTGCGTCGTTGACAGGATTGAGACTACCGTCCGCCCGCACCTGATAGCTGAAAGGCGAAAGGTACGTCAGGTACCGGCCGACTTCCCGGATCGTCTGGGTTTCCCGCTGGGGCGTTGTGGGTTCGATATAGCCGTTAACTTCGATAAATCCGTAGTTCTGCGAGCGCTGAGGGATGCGCAGCACCATGCCGGGGCTCAGCGCGCTCGGGTTGGTGATGCCGTTTAATGCCACGATGTCGCTTACCGTGGTGCCATAACGGCGCGCAAGCGCCCACAGCGTATCTCCGGGCCGGACGGTATGTACTGTTTCTGTGCTGGGGATGACGAGCGCCTGCCCGACAACCAGATAGGGGATGTCCGAGAGCCCGTTGGTGGCGAATATATCGGCTGAATCCACTCCGAACCTTTGGGCAATGGTATAGAGCGAATCGCCCGGCTGTACGACGTATATGTCCAAAAAACTCACTTCCTTTTATGTTTTCTATTGGCGGTTTGCCCGCTTGTTTATTATATGAAAGCCGCCATACAGGGTGCGTCGCGCCGCCGCCGAATAATTTGGCGCAATCTTTATCACTTTTCATGTTCCCACAATATACTATATTGTGCCTTGCCCGATGGCGGCACTGTCCGAATACTTTGTGTCAGGGAGAGAAACATGGAGTTTTCAGCGAGAGAGCTATTTGCACGCATGATCAAATGCGAAGCCGGGGGTGAGGGCTTGAATGGCATGCAGGCTGTGGCCACTACCGTTATGAACCGGGTGCATGTGCCATACGGAGAATATTTGAGGACAGGGCAGGGGGATTTAAGACGTGTATTGGTTCAGCCGGGGCAGTTTACCTGCTACATGCGTACGGTGGGCGGCCAGCCCAACCCGCAGACGGTATGGAGCAACCCCCCCGAGCAGATACACTATGACGTGGTCGACTGGGCATTGGCCGGAAATGTTCACCCCGGCGCTATTGAGACGCTGTGGTATATGAACCCTTACAGTGCAACATGTCCGCCATATTTTCCATACAACAGAACGGGCGTGCAGTTTAACAGGGTTAACCAACACTGCTTCTTCCAGCCCACAGCCTTGTATGCTCAGACATAATATTTTCACTTGAAAGGGGGAAAGCGAATGCTGATTAACCAACCGTACCATAATGCGGCGGGGCAGGCTAGCCGAACGCAGGCTGGCGAACAAAAGAAAGAACCGGCGCGCGGTCAAAAAATAACGGGAGAGAGCGTCATGCCTTACTCGCGTATGCCAAACATATCATCCGTACCCAATACATCGTCGCAGCCCAACGTGACATCGAGGCCCACGCCAAATATGAGCGTATCTCCGATGTCCAATGCAGGTACGACACCCAACATGGTAACGTCTCCGATATCCAATGCGGGTATGCAGCCGAATCCCAATGCGGGCATGTCTCCGATGTCCAATACGGGTATGTCGCCGAAGCCCAACACGGGCGAGATGCCGAAACCCGATACGGGCCTATCTCCGATGTCCAATGCAGGTGCGGCACCGAAGCCCAACACAGGCATGGCACCAGCGCCCAACATGAACGTGTCTCCGATGTCCAACGTAGGCACGGCGCCCAACATGGGTGTATCACCGATGTCCAATGCGGGTATGCAGCCGAAGCCCAACATGGGCGTATCACCGATGGCGGGTATGAGCGCGGCGCCTAAAGCAGGCGTATCGCCCACTGTAAGGCAGGGAACCATGCCGGATATGGGCGGAACGACCGCTACGATGCCCTCGCAGGGGCTGGCTCTTAGGCCTCCGACCGCGGCGTCGTCTGCAGGCATGGAAACGCCGACAACAGTGGAGAGCCCGTACTATACGGCCGGATTCCTGCGGAACTTCATCGGCCAGAACATGCGCGTCGAATTCCTTATTGGGACGTCCGGCGCACTGGTGGACCGCGTTGGCGTGCTGGTGGAGGTGGGCGCGAGCTATATCGTGCTGCGGCCGTATCTCACCGACGACCTGCTGATGTGCGACCTGTATTCCATCAAGTTTGTGACGATTTACGGGTAACGGAAGCGGTCAAAAAGCCGGTAGACTCAGCAGCGAACATAACGGGAAAGCGTGGGACCATGGGGTACTGCGCTTTTTCTTGTGGGTTTTATAAACCCCGAGCCCGACATATCACAGCGCTGTCCTGCATACGTTTAATTGATAAAATCTGTATGGAGGATGCGCGATGAACGACGCACAGAGCGCGCAGTTTTTCAGACCGCGCAGAAACAAGGGACGCCTGCTGTTTTTGTTGGCCTGCCTGGATATCGTGCTCATCATGCTGGCCGGGACAATGGGTGTGACCGTACCGGCTTTTTCGGGCGCAGTGGCGGTACATACCGAGACCACCGAATATCACTGGTATACGATGCCCAAAACGGATGGCACCCAGCCGGACCAGCAGCCGGAATTCGCGTTCATCAGCCGGTACGACGGTTACCGGATCGGCGCGCCGGACAAAAAAGTGATCTATCTCACGTTCGACGCGGGGTATGAGAACGGCAACACGCCGCAGATTCTGGACGCGCTGAAAAAGCACAACGCGCCAGCCGCATTCTTCCTGGTGGATCACTACATCAAGAGCAATCCGGAGCTCGTCCGGCGCATGGTGGACGAGGGGCATCTGGTATGCAGCCCTTCCCCCAGCCACAAGAACATGACAGCCATGGACTTTGAGACTTTCAAGAAAGAGATGGAAGGCGTGGCAGAGCGGTGCAAGGCTGTGACGGGGCGGCCGATCGCGCCGTACTTCCGCCCGCCCGAAGGCCGGTTTTCCGAGCGGTGCTTAAAATACGCGCAGCAGCTCGGCTATAAGACGATATTCTGGAGCTTTGCGTACAAGGACTGGCTCACCAATGCCCAGCCTTCTCCGCAGGACGCGATGAACACCATCATCAGGCGGACGCACCCGGGCATGGTGGCGCTGCTGCACGCCACTTCAGCCACCAACGCGGAAATACTGGACGATCTGCTAAGCAAATGGGAACAGATGGGATACAGCTTTGAGACTCTTGATGACCTGACCGCACAACCGTCAAGGGGGTGAAGTGCCGGTTTCATATTTGAGCGCATAAGGGCAGGTGCAGTTCACCTGCTCTTATGTTATACTGAAAATAAGTTGCAACAAGAACTGAGGCAGCATGGATACGGCGAAACTGCTGGATTGGTACAGGAAGAACAGGAGAGACCTGCCGTGGCGTGGGACGAAGGACGTATACCGCGTGCTGGTGTCGGAGATGATGCTGCAGCAGACTACGGGGGAGACGGGGCTGGGGTATTATGGGCGCTTCCTTAGCCGGTTTCCGGATGTTCAGGCGCTGGCGGCGGTCAGCGAGGAGGACGTGCTGGAAATGTGGAAAGGGCTGGGCTATTATTCCCGGGCGCGGAACCTGCACCGGCTGGCCCGGCAGGTGGCGGCTGCCGGCGCGTTCCCCGACACGCTGGAGGGGTGGCGGAAACTGCCCGGCGTGGGGCCATACATCGCGGGTGCGGTGACCAGCATCGCGCTGGGTTTGCCGCACGCGGCGGTGGACGGCAATGTGCTGCGCGTGTTCGCCCGGGTGGACGGGATTGAGGACGACATCATGCTGCCGCAGACCAAAAAGCGGGTGGAGGCGCGCGTGCAGGCGCTGATGCCGGCTGATGCCGCGGGTGATTTCACGCAGGCGCTGATGGAACTGGGCGCGCTGGTTTGCCGGCCCGTCTCGCCGGACTGCGGTGCCTGCCCGGTAGCGGATGGCTGCGCGGCATACCAAAGAGGCCTGGTGGACAGGCTGCCGGTCAAAAAACCTCGGGAGAAGCAGCAGGTGATAAGCCTGTGGGTGGCGGTGGCGCAGACGCCGGACGCGGTGCTGCTGGAGCACCGGCGGGAGGAGACGCTGCTGGCGCGCATGTGGGGGCTGCCGAATGTGGAGAAGCTGCCCGCCAGGCCCGCGGAGGAGCTGTTTGCGGAGAAGTACGGCATCCACCTGCCGGCTGGCGAACCGGCGGGGCATGCGGTGCACGTGTTCACGCACCGTCGCTGGGAGATGGACGTTGTGCGCTATACGCTGGACGAAAAAATTCCCGTAGGCGGCACATTGGAATGGGTGAGCTGGGAACAATTTGATAAAAAGCCGGTACCCACGGCGTTTCTGAAAGCGCTGTGGGCCGCCGGAAAGGAGGACAGCGCATGAACGAGAAGACCGCGATATTTGCGGGCGGGTGCTTTTGGTGCATGGAGCCGCCATTTGCCCGGCTGGACGGTGTGATCAAGGT
>JAAXZP010000025.1 GCA_012719815.1 Christensenellaceae bacterium | reverse complement strand
GGCACATAGGACTCCATCACCGTCTTGCCGATCATCATGCGGATAAGCTCCATGCGGTCTTTCACTTCGGATAGCGGCTTGGTTGCAATATGCTTCCCGTCCCGCATCACCGTCACGTAGTCGCCCAGCTCGAATATCTCGTCCAGCCGGTGCGATATGTAGATGACGGTCACGTTCTGCTCGCGCAGTCCTTTCACAATGGAGAATAGCCTCTTGATCTCCCCTTCCGACAGCGCTGCAGTGGGCTCATCCATGATGATGATATCCGCTTCCGACGCGACGGCTTTGGCGATCTCAATGATTTGCTTTTTAGCCACGCTCAGGCGGGACACACGCTCCTTCGGGTTGATGCTCGGCTCGATGCGCCGAAGCACGTCCAGTATCTTTTTGATCTTGTCCGTCTTGCGCAAAAAGCCGAATCTTGTGTCCTCGATGCCCAGCGTCAGATTCTCCTCCACGGTCAGCTGATCCACCACATTGAGTTCCTGGAACAGCGTACTGATTCCTTTGTCCCTCGCATCTTTGGTGTTCTGGGGCTTATACTCCACACCGTTGAGCAGTATGGTGCCGGAGGTGCGGGGGTACGCGCCCGTCAGTATCTTGATCAGCGTCGACTTTCCGGCGCCGTTTTCACCGACCAGGCAGTGAATCGTATTTTTTCTGACATTGAAGCTAACGTCATTGACTGCCCTCACGCCCGGAAAATCTTTGACCAGGTTTTTGATTTCCAACGCATACTCACTCATGACTCTCTCCCATTCAAGCTTTTGGGAGGAAGCACCTGGCTTCCTCCCGTTCAACGCTTTGCTTTTTGTTTAGCCCATAATATCCTTTTCGGTGTAGCTGGTACCGAACTGCTCGTTGTACCACTTGATCACTTCGTCCAGCGTCATGTTCCAGGCGTCAACAACCTGCACAGGCCCGAAGAATTCCTGAGCGGGCTGGGATACCTGCGGAACCTTGCCCAGGTAGACGTCTACGATGAGGTCGATGATGGCCTCAGAGGTTCCGATCGGCGGCAGACCCAGGGAAGCTTTCAGCGAGCTGTTCGGGTTGAAGATGTCCTTGATTTCGGAGAGCGGGCAGTCCACACTGCAGACGATCTCGGTCAGCGGCTTGCCGTTGTCCATCTTGCCGCGGCCGGCGTCGATCAGCGCAGCCATCGCGCCAGGAGTCAGGTCGCCCGCTTCAGAGTAGATGATGTTGACTTCCGGATGAGTCACGAGTATGTTGGCCAGCGCTTCCTTGGGCGCATCAGCACCAGCGCTGCAGTCATAGCAACCAAGGTCGGTGTAATTGCCCGCGCCGACAACGCTCTCAATGCCTTCCACGAACGGGTCGGTACGGCCGGTTTTTACCTCTCTGTTGTCCGGCCAGCCAAGCTGCACGGTCACGATGGGTTTGTCGGGATGGGCTTCAATCCACTTCTTGGCCGCATCGGCGCCCATCTGCCTGGAACCGCCCGCCTCGTCGCTGCGGTAGGTGGGAATGCCGGTGTCGCCCAGCGGGCTGAAGAACGACGTGACCGCAATACCCTGCTCGATAGCCGCCAGTACGCCGGGTTTTGCCGCGTCCGCTTCCCAGATGTGCAGCGTCGCCCCGTTAAAGTCGGACGTAGACAGCATGTCGACGTTCTGCGTCATCACGTTGGCATCGGATTTGCCGTCGATGATGGTCACTTCAGCGCCGTATTTCTCCTTAGCGTACTTCACAGCCGCATTGGCACGCGCCTGATGGAACTCATTGGCCATCGTGGAGACAAAGTACGCGATTTTCATGCCCTCAGTAGACTTTTCCGCGGGCTCCGACGGCTGCTCGGGCTGTGAAGGTGCAGCCGGCGCCTCCGTTTTGGTC
>JAAXZP010000281.1 GCA_012719815.1 Christensenellaceae bacterium | reverse complement strand
CCTCAAAGGCGCTGCCACCAGCGCGATGTCGGCAGCCATGCCGGGCGCCAGCATGCCCAGCAGCGACGCGTCGGGGATTCCGGCGCTGGCCAGCCGCTGCGCGTTGTTCAGCGTGGCGAACCGGACAGCGTCCACGGGCGATACGCCGTTTTTGACCATCAGGCGCAACACGCCTGCCATCCCTCCCATAGTCAGCAGGTCGTCCGGCCAAATATCGTCGGTGCACATGCCGATCGCATCCTTATAGCGCAGCCGCCGCACCCCCTGCAGCAGCAGCGGCATCATCATGGGCATGGTCAGGAATATATGCGAACTGACGATCAGGCGCATGCCGTGATCCAGCTTGGCCTGTATCTCCGGCCCGTAGGTCTCGTGATCCGCGGTGGGCCCCAGCGCCACAAGATAAGCGTGCAGGTCGTTGTAACCCTGCTTACGCAGCTTGCGCGTGATGATGGCCATTGGCAGGGCATTGGCGCCGGGCCAGCGCAGCAGTTTGGAGCCCAGCATGCCCAGCATCACGCCCGCCAGCTGAAGCGGATTCAGCGAACTGAACAGGCCGCCCAGCACGTCGATCATCGGATAGTGCGCGTCGCGCGGCAGCCCCAGTTCCCACCCCGCTTTGATGATGTCCGTCATGACCTCTTCGCCGGCGACGATTTCGCCGAAGCTCATCAGTTCACCCAGCTTGCGCGCACCCCGCCGGGCCAGTTCGCGCACTTCGGGAGCCTTAATGTCGCCGCCCGAAGATTCCGCCTCGCGCTTGCAGGGCACGCAGGTGGGGATGTCAAAAAGCAGCCGCACGGGCAGATCGGCCGCGTTATCCGCCATCATGGACCAGCCTTCCATTCCCATCACGTTGACGATCTCGTGCGGGTCGGCCAGTATTGTGCCGGTGCCGTTGGCGGCAGCCACCTCGGCATAGCCCGGGGGCAGCACCATTGAACTCTCGATGTGGACATGCGGATCGATAAACGCGGGCACAGCCACTTTGTACCTAGCGTCGACGACCTGCCTGGCCTGAATGCCCTCGGTAAACATCGACACGATGAAGCCCTTGTGCACCGCCAGGTCGCCCTTCAATATCTCGCCGGTCAATACGTTGAGTATGTGGCCTCCCTGAATCAGCAAATCCACAGTGATTTCCCCGCGCGCCGCGCGCAGGAGCTCGTCGTAGCAATCGAGGCGCTTTTTCAACAAATCCATAAGTATCCCCCAATTTCACATATATTTGATGAGCTCCGCCTGCATCCGGAAGCCTTCATCACCCGGATAGATTTCGGTTTGGGCCGCTACGGGCAGCGCGTCCTGACCTAAGAGTGTGCAGCACATCATGAGAAGGGGGCTCCCCGTTTCGGTGCGCAGTATATGAGCCAGCCCGTCGTCGGCGCGGGCGGCATGAAAATCGATTGTGCACGACGCGGGCTTTTGGGTATGGAAACGTGCCAGAAAGTCGAGCGGCATCATCTCGGCGGCGTCATGCGGCAGCGGTTCCGCCATTCCCTCGGCGCGTATGACACTGGTTATCAGCGCGACGGGTTTCCCGTCCGCCAAAAACAGGCGGCGCATCGCCAGCACCTGCTCGCCCGGCGGTATCGCCAGCTGTTTTGCCTCGTCGTCGAGCGCGGGCCGCAGACCCGCATCCAGCGTTTTTAGCTCAGGGACGCGGCCGCTTTCTTCGATCTGGCGGCTGATATCCCAAAGCTTGCCGATTCGGAAGGCGATTTCAAACACGCGCGGGCTGGGATAGGTACCGTCCCCGTGCCTGCGGTATATCAGGCCTTCCGTTGCCAGGCTGGCCAGCGCTGTGCGCACCGACGCGCGGCTGACGCCCAGCTCCTGCGCCAGCTTTTCCTCCGCCGGCATGCGCTGCCCCTGTGGATATACGCCCTGACGGATGCGCTCGCGCAGCAGCTCCTCAATTTGCTCCGATACTGTTTTCGTTCGTATGATTGGGGTAGTCATATGATAGTCCTCTGACCTATTTAAGCACAAAGAAGCATCAATGTCAATTATTGTTTTGGGATATTCAATTCTTCCTGTTCCTGTATGCCCGCGAGTTCTTTGATCTTTTCGCTGGCGTCTTTATATGTGCCCACCGCGTCCACGATGCCGCAGTCCACCACTTCCTGGCCCACCAGCACAGTGCCGCAGTCGTTGGCGATCTCCCCCGTCTTCATCATCAGCCGCCTGTACTCCTCCGGCGCTATATGGGAATGGGCGCATACGAAATCCACGATGCGGCGCTGCATCTTCTCGAAGAAATCATATGTCTGCGGAACGCCGATGATGACGCCGCTCATGCGGATGGGATGGATTGTCATAGAAGCCGTGGGCGAGATAAACGAATAGCGCGCCGCCACCGCCAGTGTGACGCCGATGCTGTGCCCGCCGCCCAGCACCAGTGATACGCTGGGCTTGCTCATTCCGGCGATCATCTCGGCCAGCGCAAGGCCGGCCTCCACGTCGCCGCCCACCGTGTTGATGAGCACGATGAACCCTTTAACACCCGGGTCCTGCTCGATCATCACCAGCTGTGGCAGTATGTGCTCGTACTTGGTCGCCGTGTTTTGCGGCGGCAGGTGCATGTGCCCCTCGATCTGCCCGATGATGCTGATGGTCTGTATCGGGTGCTGAGCGAGCGGCGCGCCGAATTCTTTGATGTCGGCTCCCTGCTTTTGCGCGTTTGGCTCCGGGGGCGTATTCTGCGGCCCCGTCGTTTCATTCCTCGTCATGGCGACCTCTTTCGTCATTCTCCAGGACCCGGAGGCGCCGCCTTGCGCCGTCTCCAGTATTGCCCCATCTGCAGCGGGTCAGCGGCGTTTTAGCCGCTGCCGTAATAGAGAAAACAGATATAACAGAATGTTTGCCGCCTTTTTGCGGCAATACTATTATCCTCCCGATGACGCCGCGTTATGCCTATTTCGGGTCGAGCATCACAGGCTGCATCTGCCTGCCTTCCAGCGCCCGCGCCGCCGCTTCGGGTATCAGCGTCATGTCCGCAACGATGGAAGCGTATTTTTTCACGCTGTCGTCCTGACGGTACGGTACGAAATAGAT
>JAAXZP010000280.1 GCA_012719815.1 Christensenellaceae bacterium | reverse complement strand
GCACCAGCATGCGCCCGGGCAGCGTCACGTGCGTGGTGATGCGCGCGCCCTTCTGCCCGCCCGGCTGCTTGAGCACCTGAACGACGATCTCCTGTCCCTCCTTCACCATCTCCTCAATCTTCTTGGGCCGCAGGTTGATGCCGTCTCCCGGCTGCCCAAACTCGAAGTCGGAGGTATCCGCCAAAATATCGCCCGCGTAGAGGAAAGCGTTGCGCTCCAGGCCGATGTCCACGAATGCCGCCTGCATGCCGGGCAGCACGTTGGCCACGCGGCCTTTATAGATGTTGCCCACCAGGCGCTCTTTGCCGCGCCGCTCCACGTGGATTTCCACCAGCTTTTCGTCTTCCAGCAGAGCAATGCGGGCCTCCAGCGGGTTTATATCCGCGATGATTTTTTTATCCATTTAAACTTCTCCACTACAAGGCAAATATTTCTCAACGGGACTTTTTGCCCGTATCATTCACTTTCCGGCCCGGCACCGCTCCAGCAGGTCCATCGGACCGTTCGGCCCGTCGGCCAGCAATGCCGTACGTACCGCGCTCCAGCTGAAACGCCCCGCTCTACGGCACAGTTCGTCCATCACCAGCTCGGGGCGCAGCGTTCCTTCCTGCGCCGTGGCCAGGCGCAGCACCAGTTTATCGTCCCGCCACGATATATCCTCAATCATGCCGCGGATATCGACTTGTTTCGTTACGCCCTTCGCCCTTTTGTCAACCATTACCCGGGTTTCAGCCAACACGCTTTGAACAGCGCGGCCGATCGCCTCGCGGTCGCCGTCCACCTCTACGGTGTACTCTGCGAAACGCAGCGCGGCCATCAGCTTGGGCGCTCCCTGGGGCAGCCTGACCGCGCGCCGCGCCTCAAGGCCGGGCGGCAGCGCCTTGGCCATGCGCAGTAGAAACTCGTCGGTCGCCACGTCCCGCGACAGCACCATCTCCACGCATTCCGCCACGCTCTCCATGCCCACGGCCAGCGCCGACGCGAAGGACACCACGTAGTGCGGGGTAAACCCCTCCGACAGCTTCACCGGCAGGCCGCTGCGCCGTATCGCGCGGAAAAACGCGCGCTGCAGGTCCAGATGCGATATATAACGGGCCGCGCCCGTCTTGGCAAACTCCAGCGCCATCCTCATGGGCACAGCCCCGCTTTCATAAGGCCGCAGCCCGTACAGCCCTCTCGGCAGTCCGGCGTGGTCGCGGCCTGCTCGCTGCGCTGTTTTTCTTTCCAAAGGTACGCCTTATCCACGCCGATATCGATGATATCCCACGGCAGCGTCTCCGCATACTGCCTCTCGCGGGCCGCATAAAAACCAGGGTCGATACCCGCAGCTGCAACCGCCGCCTGCCATTTGTCGAAATCGAACATCTCCAGCCAGCTGTCAAACCGGCAGCCGGATTCATACGCCGTCTCCAGCACGGCGGAAAGCCGCCTGTCACCCCGCGCGAACACCGCTTCCAAAAAGCTCGTGCGCGCGTCGTGATAGTTGTACTTCACGCCCTTTACCGGCCGCAGCGCGTCCTTCAAACGCCGCTGCTTTTCCGCCAAAGCTTCAAGGCTGTCCTGCGCGGCCCACTGGAACGGCGTGTGCGGTTTGGGCACAAAGCACGCCACGCTCACCGTCAGCTTAAACTTGGGGCCCCTTTTCTCCTTGGGCACCTCATAATATATATCCCGCAGCCGGGCCGCAATATCCGCAATGCCCAGCACGTCTTCCATCGTCTCGCCCGGCAGCCCTATCATGAAATACAGCTTGATGCCGTTCTGCCCGGCCTCAAACGCTTCACGCGCCGCCCGGAAGATATCGTCCTCAGTGATGTTCTTGTTGATGATATCCCTCAGCCGCTGCGTGCCCGCCTCGGGCGCGAACGTCAGGCCGGTATTGCGGACCTCGCGCAACTTCGCGGCGTACTCGCTTTCGAACGAATCCAGCCGTAGCGACGGCACCGCAAGCGACACGCCGCTGCCCGCGAAAGCGTCGGACAGCGTGCACACCAGCCGCCCGATTTCGGAATAGTCGCCGGTGGACAGCGAGCACATCGAAACTTCCTCGTGGCCGGTGTTTTTGACGGCCTCCTGCGCCTGCCGGATCAGCGTGTCCGCGCTGCGCTCGCGCACCGGCCGGCAGATGAACCCGGCCTGGCAAAAGCGGCACCCGCGCGTACAGCCGCGCATCACTTCCACCGTCACGCGGTCGTGCACCACGCCCAGGTACGGCACAATGGGCGTTGTCGGGTAGAACGACGCGTCAAAATTCCTGACGATGCGCTTTCTGACCGCGGCCGGCGCATCGCCTTTGGGTGTGTACTCCGCCACCGTCCCGTCCGCATTGTACGTCACGTCATACAGCGACGGCACGTAAATCCCTTCGATGCCCGCCGCCGCGCGCAAAAACGCGTGCCGGTCCGTACCTGCCCGCCTGTGTCGCCTGTAAAGCTCGATCAGCTCAACCAGTACCTCTTCCCCTTCGCCGATCACAAACAGGTCGAAGAAATCCGCCATGGGCTCGGGGTTTACCGTGCAGCCCCCGCCCGCGAGCACCAGCGGAAAACCCTCGCCGCGGTCCGCCGCGCGCAACGGCAGCCCGGCGAGCGCCAGCATCGCAAGCACATTGGTATAGCTCATCTCGTACGAAAGGGAAAAGCCCAGTATATCGAACTCGCCCAGCGGCGTTTTGGTCTCCAGCGAATACAGCGGCAGCCCCGCTTCCCGCAGCGCCTGCTCCATGTCCGGCCAGGGCGCGAAGCATCGCTCGGCGTAAACGTCGGGCAGCGTGTTCAAAAGGTGGTACAGAATACTCGTCCCCAGATGCGACATGCCCACCTCATACACGTCCGGAAAGCAGAACGCAAAACGCGTCATGCCCGCATGGATATTCTTTTTAATTTCACCCAGCTCGCCGCCGGTATAGCGCGCGGGCTTGCTGACACGCGAGAGTATATCATCCAGCCGGTTAGTATCGATCATCCTTTGTCCTGTCTATTCAAAATTTTACACTGAATTAGATTATAGCACGATTATTAAAAACATATCAAACGAAATCAGCGCGGTACAGGCTGTTTTTAGTCCGCGCCGCCGGCCGTTGATATGCTCCTGCTTTTTATCCTTTTTAAGCCGCGCAAACCCTTGCAGAACCGTTCTGCCAGGGCATTACCTCCGCGGCACGACCTCCTGCCAGTAGCCGTCCGGGTCCACGATGAAATATACGCCCATCTTCGGGTTCTCATAGCAGACGATGCCCATTTTCTTGTGCAGCTCATATGCTGCGTCAAAATCGTCCGCCATAAAACACAGGTGGCTTTCGTTGTCGCCCAGATTATACGGGCCCTCTTTATCCCTGAGCCATGTCAGCTCCAGCTTAAAGCTGCTGCGCCCGTCACCCAGAAACACGATGATAAAGCTGCCGTCCTCGGCGACCTTGCGCCTTAGCTCCTTGAGCCCAAAGGCCTCGCCGTAAAACTTTATGCTCATTTCGATATCCGTCACATTGATATTGGCATGGTCCAGTACAAACATTCTCTATTCCTCCATTCGCTATCCCGCCAGCTGTTCGCCGAAACGGTGCACGGCAAGCACCTCAGTGCCGCTGCCCGCGTGCTTTTTCCGAAAAGCTTCGGTATCCGCAAAGTCCACAAAGTGGATCGGAACAAAATGCCGCGGCCGCATCACCTCAATAAACTTGTCGGCTCCTTCGTCGTAATCGCGGCCCATGCGCTTGTCCACAGGGAAAAAGGCATAATCGATATGCGCCACTTCATGCCGCAGGTATCTCAGTTCCCGGTCGAAATACTTGTGCATCACTCGCGTGTAGCGCTCGTTGCCGTCGTCCTTCCAATGCCAGTCGTTGAGGTCGCCCGCGTGGAAGAAGCTTTTGCCTTCGCATTCCACATAGAAGCTGCCGCCCATGTCGGTGGAGCCGAATTCCCGCACACGGATGTAGCCGTCGTCAAAAGTCTCCCCGCGGCACAAAAATACAGCCCCCTGCGGTACATTCGTCGCCGGCACCGTGCTGTCCAGTATGAATGTGACCGGCACGCCGATGTCCGCCCAGTCGAATATACGGCGGTTAAAATGGTCGTGGTGCGCGTGCGACACAAACACGTAAGCGCGTCCGGCCGCTTTAATGTCGTCCGCGCTCACATGCCCGTCGGGTATGCCTTTCCCATGGGCGAAACGGTAGTAATCGAACACCAGCAGCGACTGGTCCAGCGCAACGCACACGGCGCTATGGTGAAGAAAATAAATGCGCATGCTGCCTGCCTCTTCCTTTTATAGTATTATTGTAGCACAGGCCCGCTTTGCACACAACTCAGGTTAGGGTGCAGCTTTAAGCAGGCTACGCCGTTCCTCCCTTCTTCTGGCGGTAAAGGCTGCCCAGGGTGACGTTTACGCCCCTCTGCAGCATACCGTTTAAAATGTCGCGCTCGCTGAGCTCGCCTAGCACGTCCATGTTGCTGTCCAGCACCGTCACGATGTTGTATTTGCCCGTTTCAAACTCGCGCATGATATCGCGCAGCGGCTTCGACTGCAGCGCGGCGAAACGGTTGATGTGCATCGTCTTGCGTTTGTCCAGCGCCTCCCGCTTGCCGGCGAGGTCGCGTACCAGCGTGTACGGCGCGCTTTTCAGCTCCTTGACAGCAGCCAGGCAGAGGAAAAAGCCCATGATGAAAAAGCTGACATTCAGCGCGTCTTTTACCGCCATCCATATGCCCAGCCCCACAATAACCGCAGCGAAAAAAATGCCGCCCACCGCCATCAGCCGCGTCGCGCGCTTATACCCCATGAACGAGGTAAATACCGCCCGGGCGATGCGCCCCCCGTCCAGCGGCAGCGCCGGCAGCAAGTTCACGGCAGCCAGCGCCAGATTGGACGTGATGATACGGTCTTTCACGGCAATCGGAAAGGCGTACTTATCCACAAAAAAAATGGCGCAGGCCAGCGCCATGTTTGCCAGCGGGCCGGCCGCCGCCACCATGATCTCCTTAATGCGCGACACTGCAAAGCATTCCATTTTGGCGGCGCAGCCGAACGGAAACAGCTCCATCTCCGTCACCGTCATTCCCAGCGCCGCCGATGCCAGCACATGGGCCCACTCGTGCACCAGCACGGCGGGCACGTAATAAAGCAGCACATCCCCCCGCCCCAGCACAAACAGCAGCACCACCGCGGGGATGAGCAGCAGGTTGATTTTAACCTTTCCGCCAAACAGGCGCAGCGATTTCATGGCCTTTACTGCTGCACCGCCGAAATCTGTTGCTCAATGAACGCGATGGGGTCGATATATTCCTCGCCTTCCTTCATCTCCACATAGAGATGGCCGTCCAGCACCTTGCCCACCGTCTGCCCTGCTTCCACGATATCATCCACCTGCACCACGGGGTCGATATTGTAGTAAGTCACCGTTTCGCCGGTATCCAGCACTGTCACCACATAGCCGGCGCCGCCGATCTCGCCCACCGCCGTCACCGTGCTCCGCGCGATGGAGCTCACGCTGCCCGAAGCCTTAATGCGCACGCCTTTCGACCCGGTCTTGCCGAATTCCGTCACGATGTCGCCGCTTGCCGGATATACAGCGGACGGCTGGCCCGGCTGCTCGCTGAACACCGCCTCCACTTCATCCAGCGTCTGCACAAACTTGAGCCGGCCGATGTCCTTGTCGATGTCGAACTCATGGGTTACCACCCGGTTCAGCGTATCCGTGACGCCGCTGCCCGGCGTCTCGACGGTGCTGATCACCAGCAAAGCGATGGCTATTGCGGCGCAGATGCCGGTCTTGATGAGCAGCTTTTTGTACGCCGGGTCCACATCATCGCCCGAAGCCTTGCCGGCCGCTCTGCCCTTCCGGCGCACCAGACGAAATGCACGGTCCCGCCAGGATATCTTCGTTGCCGACCTGGCCGCGCTGATATCCGGCCGGTATGAACCGCCTCCAGAAGGATATATGGTAAACCCCTCTATCTCCAGCTTTGGCAGGCTCTGCTTTTCCATCGTTCTCGCCTCCATATATTTGGTTTTCTATATATATGGCGAAAAAACGCGGTTCATTCGTTGGATCATGGACGAATTGCCGCATATCCCGGAGTATTTTATCCGTTTTCGGCGATACAGCAGCGCAAATACGCTAGCAATAAAAAAGGATGTCCTCGTGAAAACGAAGAAGATGCCAGCTAGTGCCTGCGCATTTTTGACTTGCAAATCCAACGGCGCCGTATATAATAGTCAGTAAAGATTACGATTTTGTTACAACTGCTCGCTCTTAACCGAAAGGATATTTATGCATCCCGTATTAACCCGTATACTGCGGCCGGTCGTCAAAGGCCTCTACCGGCTGGTCCTGAAGGTAAAACGATTGATACGCAGGCAGCGCCGCACCCGTCAAACGGCGCCGCGGCTGCGCGGGCAGGCTGCTGCCGTCCGCATCAGTCCGACTGTGACTGCTTCCTCCGGCACCAGTTCGGCGGCTGCGCCCAGGTGGTCAGCCCGGAGTCTGTGGCTGCGCGTCTGCGCTTTCTTCAGCGAAAAAGGCTGGTGGAAAAAATGGCCCGCGCTTGCGGGCATGGCCGTATTGGCGACGGCTGTTGCTGTCGTGCTGATACTGGCGCTCCCCGGCGCGGCTGCCAGCGTTGTGATGCCGCCCGACGGCGCTTACGCCGCTCTGGTGAACGTTCTGCCGGAAGCCACGCCTTCCCTAACCCCAGAGCCTTCGCCCAGCGCCATACCGACGCTGCCGCCCGATCCTCCCGAGACGGCTGCCGCATCCCCGGAGCCCGTACCCACACCTAAGCCCACTC